>NZ_JBIAZA010000016.1:0-234052 GCF_042898655.1 Streptosporangium sp. NPDC000396 | reverse complement strand
GGGTGGTGGAGAGGACGCTGTCGTGGATCTCCCAGCGCAGGCGGTGTGTACGTGACTATGAACGGTTATCCGAGCACCACGAGGCCATGGCCCTGGGGGCGATGATCATCCTCATGGGACGACGGCTCACGCGATCCGCCTCTCCCAAGTCGCCCTGACGATCAGTTTGTACACGGGCACTTAGATCAGGCCCCGTTAGACCAGGCCTTCCCTTCGTGCCACGGCGGCGGCCTGGGTTCGGGAGGAGACCCCGAGCTTGCCCAGGATGTTGGAGACGTGCACGCTCACCGTCTTCTGGGCGATGAACAGCCGCTCGCCGATCTCACGATTGCCGAGACCCTCGGCCACCAGCGCGAGCACCTCCTGCTCCCGGCCGGTGAGCAGAGCCGACGGCGCCGAGGTGAACCGGGCCCGGCGGCCCAGCTCGGCCAGGGCGTCGCTCAGCGGCTGGGCGCCCAGGGCCGCGGCGTCCTCGACGGCGCGTTTCCACTCCGCGAGCGCCGAGGCGTGGTCGCCCGAGGCGAGCAGCGCCTCGGTCAGCCGCCACCGCGAGCGCGTGGTCTCGTAGACGAACCCGAAGTCGAAGGCCTCGACCGCCGCGCGCCACGCTTCGACGTCGGCGCGGCCGTGCGCGCGGTGCCACTCGGCCTCCGCCCGCGCCAGCCACGCGTGCCCCTCGGCCCCTATCCCGGCCCGGACCGCGCCCCGCGCGCGGGCGAGCAGTTCGTCGGCGCCGTCGGCGCGCCCCAGCTCGGCCAGGGCCCACAGCCCCACCGCGCAGATGCGGATGTTGCCCACCTCGTTGGGTTCCATGGCGTCGAGGGCCGCCTTCACGTGCTCCAGGGCGAGCGCGGGCTCCCCCCGCCAGAGGGCGTGCTCGGCGGCCAGGCCCCGGGACATGTAGACGACCAGGGAGTCCGACCAGAACGGCCGCAGCCAGGTCAGCCGCTCCTCCACCTTGGGCATCCCCATGGCGACCTCGATGAACAGCGCGAAGGAGGAGAGGATGGCCTCGGGAACCTTGCCGACGCGCGCGCCGAATCCGGCGGCCACCTCCCGGGCCCGCGTCCACTCCCCCGTCGTGTAGTGGATCAAGAATTGCAGGAACCGCAGGTCGGTGCCGTAGGTGCTCCAGGAGAGGCCGGTCTCCCGGGCCAGCCATACGCCGTGGTCGGCGGTCTGTGCGGCGGCGGCCATGGAGCCGCGCGCCAGCTGGATCCGGGCGTGATGGAAGATGGCGCGCAGGTCCATGGCCAGGTCGCTGGAGTCCTGGAGGGTGACGTAGCCGAACAGCTCCTCCGCCCGGTCGAGGTCGCCGTCGAACTCCGCGCAGGAGGCGAGCATGATCGCCGCGCCTTTCTCCGCGTCGCTCGCCCCTGTGGCTCGGGCCACCTCCAGCGCGCGGTCGGCGAGCGGTCTGACCTCCGCCTGCCGCGGGCCTCCGAAGAGCGTGCGGGCGAGGGTGGACAGCGCCCTGGCCAGGACGGGACTTCCCTCGGGAGCCGCGGCCACGGCCGCCTCCGCGGCCTCGATCGCCCCCGGCGCGGCGTCGGAGTCGTAGAGGTAGTAGGCGAGCCGCTCGTAGATCTCGGCCGACGGGGGCAGCTCTCGCAACTGGGCGACGGCCCGGTGGTTGTCTCCCATGTCGGCCGCCGCGGCGGCGGTGCGCAGCGCGAGCTGGATGCGGTTCATCCCTGCGAGGCGGTCGGGGTCGGGGACCCGGTCCCAGAGCCCGAGCGCCTGATCGAAGTGGCGGTGGGCCTCGGCGGGGGCGCCGAGCCGTTCCGCCCGCCGTCCTGCCTCGACCGAGGCGGACAGGGCTTCGGTGAGATCGTGACCTGCCAGGTAGTGATAGGCGAGCTCGGCCGGGGCGCCCTCGCGCGCGGTGAGCAGGCGGGCGAACTCCGAGTGCATCCGGGTGCGTTCGCCGGGCAGCAGGTCGGTGTAGACGACCTCCTGGAGCAGGGCGTGCCGGAAGGCGTAGCCGTACTCCCCGTCGGGGCGCAGCAGCCCGCGCGAGACGATCTCCCGCATGGCCTCCTCGAAGACCAGGTCGCCCAGGCCGGAGGCTTCCTGGAGCAGGGCGTGGTCGACCTTTCGACCCGCGACGGCCGCGCCCCGAAGCACCCGCTGGGCGGCGTCGGACAGCGTCTCCGCCCGGGAGAGCAGCAGGCTGGCCAGGCCGTCGGTCATCGCGCAGCCCTCGGTCGCGGCCTCCAGGAGCTCTTCCGCGTAGAACGGGTTCCCCTCGGCCCGGTCGACGACCTCTCCGATCATCCGGGTGTCGGTGCCGCCGAGGTTGGTCAGGTAGTCGGCCATCTCGCCGCGACTGAGCGGTCTCAGCTCGACGGCCGTCACCGAGGGAAGGCGTTTGAGCTCGGCGAGGACCCGGCGCAGCGGGTGGCGCCGGTGAAGGTCGTCGGTGCGGTAGGTGCCGACCAGGCAGACGCGTTCGGTCTGCAGCATCCGGCTGAGGAAGACCACCAGGTCGCGGGTGGACTGGTCGGCCCAGTGCAGGTCTTCGAGGACCAGCAGCACGGGCTGGGCGGCCAGGAACCCGAGCACCGAGCCGAAAAGCTGCTGCTGGGTGAGGCCCGAGGTGGCCTCCGTGCCGAGGTCGGTATCGCCCGGCAGCAGCCTGCCGAGCGCCGGCCGTGCGCCGATCGCCGCGCGCAGCTCTCCCCGCGCACCGCGCAGGGCGTCGGCCAGCGGGAGGTACGGCAGCGCGTCACCGAGTTCGGCGCATTGCCCCACCAATACGGCGAAGCCCTCGGCTTCGGCCCGCTCGGCCAGCTCCGTGACCATCCGTGTCTTGCCGATTCCCGCGTCACCGCCCACGAGTGCCACGCCGGCCAGGCCGTCGGCGGCCGAGGCGAGCACCGAGGTCAGACGATCAAGCTCCGCCGATCGTCCTATAAGAGCACTTTGCTCCTTTTGCCAGCTCACCTCGGCGAGTATGCCACGATGCACCGCCAGCGGCTGATTGGTCCACGAACGGCACTCCCGAATGGCCCTCACGGCGGGACCGGCGCGATCCTAGGGTCGGAGGCATGGTCCCCCTGTCCACATTTCTGATCTTCGCGGTGGCGTCCCTGGCGCTGGTCCTGGTACCCGGGCCGAACCACCTCTACATCGCCGCCCGCGGCATCACCCAGGGCCGGGCCGCCGGGATCGCGAGCGCGTTCGGCGTGGAGACCGGCACGCTGGTGCACATCGCCGCGGCGGCGGCCGGGCTCTCCTATGTGATCGCCCAGTCCGCCGCGCTCTTCAACGTGATCAAGTGGGCCGGCGTGGCCTACCTGGTCTATCTGGGGATCCGGACGTTGACCGGCAAGCAGGAGCTCACCGCCCAGGAGGCCGCCCCGCAGCCGCTGCGTGCGATCTTCTTCGAAGGCGTGGTCGTCAACCTCCTCAACCCCAAGGTGATCCTGTTCTTCCTGGCGTTCCTGCCCCAGTTCGTGCACCCGGAGGCGGGGGCCGTGCCGCTGCAGATCGTCATCCTGGGCGGCACCCTCCTGATCCTGGGCCTGATCTCCGACATGATCTACGCCGCGGGTGCGGGCGCGCTCGGGAGGCGGATCCGCGACCGCTCCAGCCTGCTGCGCTATTTCAGCGGGATCGTCTACTTGGGGCTCGGCGTCGCGACCGCGTTCTCCGGCCGGTCGACCTGATCGCACAGGTCGCCCACCAGACGGGCCAGCGGTCCCGGGGCCGCCAGCACGCTCAGGTGCCCGCGGCGGGGAATCAGGATCAGCCGCCCGTTCCGGCAGGCACGCAGGAAATCGCGCTCGTTCCCCCGAAGCTGGTCGCGGGTGCCGTTCACCAGCCACACCCGCCCCGGATAGGCGGCCAGCGCCGCGAGCTGGTCGTGCCCGGCGACGGCCTCGACGGCCTGTGGCAACACCTCGCATGACAGCCCTCCGGCCACCATCGCGATGCCGACGGGGCCGGGCAGGAAACGGCGGAAGCCGTAGGCGCTGATCCGGTTGGCGCGCGAGGGGTTCCGCGCGGCCAGCGAGGCGGCGAACCGGTAGGCGCCCATCATGAACGGGCTGTTGGACGTGCACCCTATGGCCATCAGCCCGGCCACCCGATCGGGGAAGCGCCCGGCGGTGGCGATGCCGGTGTAGCCGCCCAGCGAGTGCCCGACCACGAACGCCCTGCCGCCGAGCTCGTCGATCGCGTCGGCCACCGCCGACGTCGCCCCGTCCATCGAGAACGGCTCTCCGCGGCGAGTGCCGTGACCCGGCAGGTCCACGGCCGTCGCGGGCCGGTCGAGGTGAGAGATGACGGGACCCCACGCGGTCCCGCTGACCCGGACTCCGTGGACGAACACGACGGGCAGCATTACCGACCTCCAAATGCAACGGTGCGTTGCGCTCATTTAAACACAACGCACCGTTGCGTTGCTATAGTCGGGTGATGGCACCGCGTAAGGAACAGCAGATCTTCCAGGCGACGCTCGAACTGCTCGCCGGCAAGGGTTACGAGGGACTGACCGTCGAGGGAGTGGCCGAGCGGTCGGGGGTCAACAAGACCACGATCTATCGGTGGTGGCCGTCGAAGGCGGCACTGCTCGCCGCGGCGCTGATCGAGACCGACCTGCTCGCGATCGAGCCGCCCGACACCGGCAGCCTCAGGGAAGACCTGGAATCACTGGTCCGGGGAATGGCCGCGCTTCTCACCCGGCCTCCGACGGCCGGCATCGCGGTGGCCGCGCTCGGCGCCGCCGTACACCACCCCGAGCTCGCCGTCGCGGCCCAGCGCTTCTTCGCCGACCGGTTCGCCAGGGAGGAGGCCGTCTTCGAGCGCGCGAGACGGCGCGGCGAGCTGCCCGGCACGGCCGACCCGTTATTGATCATGGACCTGCTCGGCGGCGCGGTGTGGCTGCGCGCGGTCTTCCGGGGACTTCCCCTCGACGACGACTTCGCCGCGAAGGCGGTGAGCGCGATCCTCGACGGATGCGTCTGAGCTCCGGTCAGCCGCCCAGCGCGCCGGGGATCCGCTCGAGGATCGGGTACGGCATGAGCCCGTAGGCGTAGAAGTCGACCGCGTCGGCCCCCGCGGCACGGGCGGCCCGGACCTTGGCCGCGAGCCGGTCGGCCGAGTCGGTGTCGGGCAGGCCGGGCCGGAGCACGACCCGCAGCTCCTTGTCCTTGCCCGTCGAGCGGCGGTAGGCGCCCACGTCGTCGGCGACCCGGACGGCGTCGCGGGCGTAGGCGAGCACGCCGAGCGAGGGCACCAGGTCACCGAGGGCGACCAGGTCCACGCCGAGCTGCCATGCGTCGTGCGCGGCGAGCCCGGGCGAGGGCAGGCCGTCGGCATAGCCCTTGACCGCGCCGGTCGCGTCGAGGAAGACGAGCTCGGAGCCCTCCGCGGCGACGGCCGCGGAGACGTCGGAGACCAGCGAGGTCACCACCTCCGAGCGGGCGCGCGCGTAGGCGACCGCCTCGGGCCCGGCGTAGGCGGTCAGCGCCGCCCTGGTCACCTCGCCCTGCGCGGGCGGATCGCCGTCGAGCACGCCGCCCACGATCCTGGCGCACTCCTCCCGCGCCACCTCGGCGTTGACTCCCAGGTCGGTCGCGCGGCGCATGCAGAAATCACAGAAGCACAGGCCGAGCAGGAAGGCGTCCATCGGACCGAGCGGGACGAAGCTGCGCTCGTGGTGATAGCCGTGGCCGAAGGTGCCGAAGTGCAGCGCCTCGGCGACCACGCTGTCGACCCCCTGCCTGGCCACCGCCCGGCCCAGGGCGACCGCGTACAGGCGGACATCCGGGTGAGAGGGACACAGGTCGGCCGGTGAGCCACGGTCGCCGAAACAGTTGCGCACGGTCACGTCAGGGTTGGCCAGGCCGAGCGTGGTGTTGTGCAGGAAGACGGTCCAGCCGTGCAGCTTGAGGCCCCGCTCGGCGGTGGCCAGGCGCAGCGCGGCCAACGGCTCCTGCTCCGCCCCGTCCTGAAGAGGCGGGACCAGGCGGAGCGGGCCGAACAGGTCCTCGGGCGGGACGAAGTGCGCCCCGTCCCTGCGAACCGTCACCCGGGACCGGCCGTGTGGCGTGACGTCGCGGGCGCGGTGGTAGGCGGCGGCCACGGTCACGCCCGTCACGCCGTATCCGGTGATCCGGTCAAGAACCTTTTCCAGGCCCTCTCCTCGCACGTCCTCGACATAGACGTACAGCGAGCTGTCCAAGCCGCCGCCCTCCCACGCAGTCGCTCAGACTCTAACGTGCCTTGTAGGCCACGAAGTCGATCTCGACCAGGATGTTCATCAGGTCGGAGCCGACGGTCGTGCGGACCGGGTACGGCTGGGTGAAGTAGGACTTGTAGACCTCGTTGTAGGCGGCGAAGTCACGCTTGAGGTGCTGCAGGTGGACGGTCGCCTTCACCACGTCGTCGAAGCCCAGGCCGTGGGCCGCGAGGATCGCGCCCAGATTGCGCATCGTCTGGTGGGTCTGCTCGGCCACGTCGGTCCCGACCACTTCGCCCGTCTTGGGGTCCAGGGGGCCCGCGCCCGAGGTGTAGACGAAGTCACCGACCACGAGACCCTGCGAGTAGGCCCCGACCGGCGCCGCGCCGTCGTCGGTCCGCAGCTCCTGCTTACCACTCATGTCACCACTCCTGTCATTGGGAACACGGAAATCATTGGGAACACGGAAACATATGGAGATCAGAAATAGGTAGTGATCAGGTCGACGACGACATAGTCGTCGTCGACCACGGGCATGACCCGCCACTTGTCGAAAGCGGTGCACGGGTGGGAGATGCCGAACGACACCAGGTCCCCCGGCTTCACCGGGGAGTCCGGCGGGAGCCGCAGGATGGTGTGCTGGTCCTGGACCTTGAGCACCGTCGCGCCCGCGACGGCCCCGCGGGGCACCGGCAGGCCCTCGTCGAAGGGGGCGTCCCGCTTGCCGAACCCGACGATGGCCAGGCCGGGCTCGGGGACGCTCAGCACGTGCGCCCAGATCTCCAGCGCGGCCAGCAGCTCCCCTTCGATCCGGGTGTACGGCGTGCGCTCGCGGTAGTAGCCGTCGTCGTGGGAGATGTAGGCGCCGCTGCGCAGCATGACCTTGGCCTGGCAGGTGACGAGCTCGCGGCCGATGACGTCGAACCACTGGCTGCCGCCCACCGACAGGATCGGATCGCGCACCCGCAGGTGCTCCAGCGCCTCCAGCAGCCGGTGCAGGTAGGCCCGTACCTCACCGGCCGACGTGAGCGCCCCCTCGTATCCGGCCACGCCCGCGAGCTCCACGCCCTCGGCCGCCTGCGCCGCCGAGGCGACCTCCAGGAGCTGTCCGAGCGTACGGCTGCCGCCCCGCCCGCCCTCGTGGCCGAGTTCGGCCAGCACCCGGAACGGCCTGGTCCCGGCGTGCCTGGACAGCATCTCCACCCCGGCCACCGAGTCCACGAAGCAGAGGAACTCCATCGACGGGTCTCCGGCGAGCTGGGCGGCGATGGCGTCGAGTCCCGCCGGGTCGAAGACCTGGTTGGCGATGAGGATCCGGGAGACGCCGAACTCGCGCAGGGTGAGCGCCTGGCTGGGGGTGGCGACCGTCAGACCCCACGCGCCCGCGTCGAGCTGTGCCCTGATCAGCTCGGGTGACATGGTCGTCTTGGCGTGCGGGACCAGGATCAGGCCGTGCTGGTCGGCGAAGGCGGCGAGCGTCGCGATGTTGTGCTCCAGCGCGCCGCGGTGCGCCACCATCACGGGAAAGCTGAAGGCTCCTCCGAACAGCGAAGACCCCACTGCCTTCCCGGGATCCACGATTCCCTTCACGCGATGCCCCCTTTGCCGACTTTCGTGGACCCTACCCTCAGGACCGCACCATCCGGTTCCCCAGGGTCGCGCCCCGGCTCAGGGCCGCAGGGCCCGGCCGGGGGTGGCCCCGGTGAGCCGCCCCCCGGCGAGGACGGGAACGCCGGAGACGAGGACGTCGTCGACGCCGGTGGCCAGGGTCCGCGGGGCGGCGTAGGTGGCCTGGTCGGCGACCGCCTCGGAGTCGAAGACGACGACGTCGGCGGCCTGTCCCGGGCGGATCAGGCCCCGGCCGGGGAGCCCGAAGCGGCGGGCCGGATGTGAGGAGAGGTGGACGACGGCCTGCTCCAGGGTCCAGTCGCCGGTCTCGCGGACGTGGTGGCCGAGCATGCGGGCGAACGCCCCGTAGCCACGGGGGTGGGGGTGCCCCCCGACGTAGATGCCGTCGGAGCCGCCCGTGTGACCCGGGTGACGCAGGATCGCGCGGACCGACGCCTCGCCCTCGGGGCCCTCGTCCGGGCGGGCCAGCACGCAACCGGCCTCAAGCCGGGTGCTGAGCAGGATCTTCCTGCAGAACTCGCCCGGCTCCAGCCCGGCCTCGGCCGCGGCGGCCGGAAGCGACAGCCCTTCGGCCCACTCCTCCCCGGGCACGTGGGAGAGGGTGACCCTCGGCCACAGCTCGGGATCCCATTCGACCGGCCCGAACCTCAGCATCTCCAGGGCCCGGTCGGTGTCGGCGGCGGGGATCCACGACGGCAGCGCCACCATCGCCAGGATCGTGCTGCCCCGCAGGTAGGGGTAGGTGTCGAAGGTGATGTCCAGCCCGTCGAGGCGGATCCCCTCCACCAGCGGCAGCAGGGTGGACGCCGGACCGTGGTAGTGCGAGACGTGCACGGCGACGCCCGACCGCCGGGCGATGTCGGCCACCTCCGCCATGCCCTTGCCCGCCTGCGCGCCGTACGCGCGCATGTGCGTGACATACGGCAGGCCGTCCAGTGGAGCGCAGAGCGCGGCGATCTCCTCGGTGTCGGCGTAGCGTCCCGGGGCGTATTCCAGGCCGGTGGACAGCCCCGCCGCCCCCTCCGACAGGCCGCGCTCCACGCGCGCGAGCATCCCGGCCAGCTCGTCGGAGGTCGCGGTCCGCTCGGCCGCGCCCATCACGTCGTAGCGGATCGTGCCGTGCGGCAGCAGGTAGGCGGTGTTCAGCGCGGTCGCCCGGTCGTAGCCCGCCAGCAGTTCCCGCACGCTGAGCGGCCCGTCGGCCGACGGGTGGGCGCCGTTGACGGCCGCGAAGTAGCGGGTGGCGTAGGCGAAGGTCTCCGGGGTGGACGCGGGCGCGAAGGACAGGCCGTCCTGGCCCAGGACGAACGTGGTCACACCCTGGCGGAGCGCGGCGAGCTGCACTTGCGGGTCGTAGACCAGGGCGTCACCGTGGGCGTGACAGTCGATCAGGCCGGGCATGACGTGACGGCCGGTGGCGTCGATCACCGTGGCGGCCTCCATGCCGGTCAGCCGGCCCACCGCGGTGATCTCGTCTCCGATGATGCCGACATCCGCCCGGAAGGCTGGAGAGCCCGTGCCGTCCAGCACCCAGCCGTCCTTGACCAGCACATCGAATGGCATGATCAGGATTCAATCATTCGCGGCTGGTCCGGTATATCTCGCACACGCCCGTGGCTCCACCGCCGTTCGCATCTGTTCCGGCATCCTTCGGCCATCGTTAACCGGCCCTGGGTTTTAACTCGGCACCATGTCTCCCACCCGCCTGCCGGCACCCGGGGTCACGGAATTTGGGCCCCCTGCTCCCCTTGACCGTGGCGCGCCATAAATGGTGGCATCCTCCTAGTTAGGAATGTTTCCTAACTATGAATCGCAGAGAGGGCCTCCCCCCGTGCATGTGAGACCGCGTCTCCATCGCCCCTCGATCGTCCTCGTCCCGGCGCTGGCCGCGGCACTGGCACTGATCGCCTCGGTGCTCGTGATGGCGGCACCCCCGAGTTTCGCCGCCGACTCCCTGCTCTCCCAGGGCCGCCCGGCGACCTCCTCCTCCGTCGAGGGCTCCGCGCTGGGCCCGGCCAACGCCTTCGACGGGAACGCCTCCACCCGCTGGGCCTCCGCGGAAGGCCACGACCCCGAGTGGATCCGCGTCGACCTCGGCCAGCCCGCCACGATCTCCCGGGTCAAGCTGACCTGGGAGGCGGCGTACGGCAAGGCGTACAGAATCCAGACCTCGGCCGACGGCTCGGCCTGGGCCGACGTCTACTCGACCACCACCGGCGACGGCGGCGTCGACGACCTCTCCCTGTCCGGCACCGGCCGCTACGTGCGGCTGTACGGCACGGCCCGCGGCACCGCCTACGGCTACTCGCTGTACGAGATGGAGGTCTACGGCAGCACCGGCGGAAACCCGACCCCGACCCCGACGGTCACCCCGACGCCCACTCCCACCCCGACCCCCGGCGGGCCGGGCGTGCCCTTCGGCAGCCACACGTTCCCCTACGCCTCGGGAATGCTGCGCCCCACCGGCGACCAGGCCGCGCTCGACCAGAAGGTGATCGACTACTACAAGCGCTGGAAGGCCGCCTTCGTCAAGCAGAACTGCGGTAACGGCTGGTACCAGATCATCTCCCCTGACGCCGACCACCCCTATGTGGCCGAGGCGCAGGGCTACGGCATGGTCGTCACCGCCACCATGGCCGGAGCCGACCCCGACGCCAAGAAGATCTTCGACGGCCTGGTCAAATACGTCCTGGCCCACCCCTCGTCGATCACCCCCGGCCTGCTCGCCGCCGAGCAGGACACCTCGTGCAGGAGCGTCGACGGCAGCGACTCGGCCACCGACGGCGACCTCGACGTCGCCTACGGCCTGCTCCTGGCCGACCGGCAGTGGGGCAGCTCGGGCACGTACAACTACAAGCAGCTCGCGATCAACCACATCAACGCGATCAAGGCCGGGGAGGTCAACCCGACCACCAAGCTGATGAAGTTCGGCGACTGGACCTCCTCCGGTGACCCGGAGTACTGGATGAGCCGCTCCTCGGACTGGATGATCGACCACTTCCGGGCGTTCCGTAAGGCCACCGGCGACGCGACCTGGGACACCGTCCGCACCAACCACCAGAACCTGATCGCCTCCCAGCAGGCGAACTACGCCGCGAACACGGGCCTGCTGGCCGACTTCGTGGTCAACACCAACACCACCCCGAAGCCCGCGCCGGGCAAGGTCCTGGAGGACCCCAACGACGGCAAGTACTGGTGGAACGCCTGCCGTGACCCGTGGCGGATCGGCAACGACGCGGTGACCAGCGGCGACGCCAAGTCGCTCGCCGCCGCGCGCAAGCTGAACGGCTGGATCAAGAGCAAGACCGGCGGCGACCCGAACAAGATCGCCATCGGCTACACCCTCAACGGCACGCAGATCTCCAGCGGCAGCGCACCGGCCTACTTCGCCCCGTTCGCGGTGACGGCGATGACCGACTCCGGCAGCCAGGCCTGGCTGGACGCCCTCTGGAACAAGATGCTGAACACCCCCTTCACCTCCGACGACTACTACTCGACCAGCGTCCAGCTCCAGGTCATGATCACCGTGACCGGCAACCACTGGGTGCCCTGACCTCACAGCGCGGTACGGCTCCCGCCCGCGGGCGGGAGCCGTACCGCGCCGGTCGTGGTCCGCAAGGATCAGCCGGGAAGGCGCGACGACAGGTCGCCGCAGGTGACACCGGCACGCACCGGCCGCTGCTGGAGCACCCGCCTCGCCTGCTCCCGGGCGAGGTTCCAGCCGTTCCACGGGTCGGGCGCGTCCAGGCCGTTGGCCCGGACCACATCCCGCAGCACGCAGCTGCGGGTCGGTTCCGGCAGCCGGTCCAGTGCCGGTACGGCCTCCGCCCCGAGGTCCCCCAGGTAGTCCTGGTCGATCCGGTCCACGCCCCGGACGGCGAGCTGAGTCTCGGCGACCCGCAGGTCCGGGTTCCACGCCGCGAACACCAGCAGCGCCACCCCTGTCATCGCGACCAGGGTCCTGGGCAGCCACGCGGCGTTCCCGCGCCGGGTGAGCCGCACCGCACCGGCGATCAGGACCAGCGCGAAGACCGCGCCCAGCCACCAGATGGTGGCCTCCACCGAGGCCCGCAGCCGACTGAACCCGTAGGCCTCGACGTACAGGTTCAACCGGTGCAGCGCGGAGAACAGGATCACCATGGTCAGCGCGCAGAGCAGGCCGAGCAGTACGGCCATCAGCCACCGCTCCCGCCCTCGGAGCTCGATCGCCCCCGCGAGGACCGCCACGATCGCCAGCACGAACACGCTGACCACGACGAGCTGGAAGAACCCCGAGCGGGCGTACTCGGCGTAGGTCAGCCCGGTCGCCGACACCACCCAGCGGGAGCTGCCGAACAGCACCGTCAGCTGCATCGCCACGAACACCGCGAACAGCAGGTTGAGCGCGGCCAGCGGGGTCACCCACAGTCCGCGGCTCACCTTCAGGCGCAGGTCCGGGAGCTGCGGCTCGGTCACCGGCCGCAGGCCCACCAGCACGGCCGCGGCGGCCAGGACGCCGAAGACCGCGAACAGCAGGACCCGCAGCGGCGCCGACTCCGCCCAGTCCTGGGCGAGGAACACCCGCTCGACGACCTTGGCGAAGACCGCGTCCGCCGAGGCGAACAGCGCCCCGAACACCACCAGCAGCACCACGCTCAGGGCGCCCCCGACGAGAACGGGCACCACCCGCTTGCGCAGCGCCGTCCCCTTCACCGACGCGGCCAGGAACCAGGGGACGGGCAGCAACCCCAGTGCGACCGAGGCACCGCCCCTGGCCACCGCGAGCCAGCCACGCCCGGCCCCCGACAGGGCGAGCGCTGCCACCAGGAACCCCGCCAGCAGGAGCGGTCCCACCAGCCAGTCCGCGTCCCTGAACATCGCCACCGCGACCAGCCCGTACGCGATCAGCCCCATCCCCGCCGACCACGGGGTGATCCTCCCGCGCACGGCCGGCAGCGCCGCCGCCCCCAGGGCGACCGCGACCAGCACGAATCCCAGCCCCATGGCGCTGTACGGCAGCGCGATCGCCGCGAGGAGCCCGACCACGGCGCAGGCCGGCAGCACCCATCGGGGCGTGTCCGGCAGATCCGGGCGAGGGAAGATCGGCGGGGCCACGTATGTCCCGGGCGGTCCACCGGCCCCGTACGGATGGGGCACGTTCCCCGTGTCCGGTCTCGGCTGCTGCGCGGCGCCCACGGGTCTCGTTTCCGGCGAGAGGTTCCCGCGCGCCCCCTCGGTCCCCGCCGCGGGCCCGGCGCCCGCCTCCGCGCCCTCCGGCGCCGGTACGGCGAGGCGCCCCGAGGCGGGCGTCCCCGCCGACGGGAGATGGGCGAGCGACTCATGGCGGTTCCAGGCGTCACCGGAGACCGAGGTGGCGCCGATGACCGTGCCGACGAAGCCTCCGAGCACCGTGATGCCGGCGCCCGCCAGGGCACCCAGCATCGGCTCGACGACCCCGACGACGATACCCACGCCCACGCCGCAGACAAGGCCGATGAGCCCGCCGATGATGACCCCGGCGACCGCCCCGCCCCAGTTGCGTGCCGGAGGCTGAGCGGAGGGTGCGGGCGAGTGACGGAGCACGGGCGCGGGGGGAAAGGCCGGGACGGGAGCGGGGAGGGTCCCGGCGGCCTGGGACGCGGCGGGCGCGGGAGCATCCGCGTGACCGGATCCGGGAGCCCCCGAGGGAACGGGAACCGGCTCGGCCGCCTCCGCGGCGAACGGTTCAGAAACGCCTGCCCCATGCTCGGGACCCGCGGACGCTCCGGAAACACCTGCCCCGAGCTCGGGACCATCGGACGCTCCGGAAACACCTGCCCCATGCTCGGGACCGGCGGAAGGATCCGGGACCGGCACGGCGACCGGGAGAGCAGCGCCCACGTGTCCAGGCTCGGAAGCGATGGAAGAGACCGGAACCGGCACCGCGGCTTTCTGCCCGGGCTCGAAGCCCCCCCGAGAGGCCGGAAGCGGCTCGGCCGCTTCGGAGCCGGAAGGCGAAGGAGGCTCGGAGGCGACGGAGGTCCCAGGGAGGTCCGGCTTCGACGAACCGGATGGGATGCCCATGGCGGTCCTTTCAGGAAGATCGACTGCGATGCGGCAGCCGACGCCGTCTTCGACATGGATGGAGCCGCCGTGAAGCTCGACGATCTCCTTGACGATGGCCAGCCCGAGGCCGGCGCCGCCGCCGTCGGCGGCCCGACCGGCGTCCAGGCGGGAGAAGCGCTCGAACGCCCGCGCCCGTTCCTCGGCCGGAATGCCCGGTCCCTCGTCGGTCACGCGCAGCCGTACCCCGTCACCCCGGGCGGCCGCGGACAGCACCACGGTCCCGCCGTCGGGGCTGTGCCGTACCGCGTTGTCCAGGAGGTTCGCCAGCACCTGTGCCAGCAGGTCGGGGTCGACGCGGACGCTCAGCCCCTCGGGGACCTCGCAACGGGCCGTGACCTCGTCGTTGGCCAGCACGGCCTCGCGCAGTGCCTGGCCGCACAGCGGTTCGAGCTCGACGTCCTCGATCTCGATCAGCCGGGCCCTCGACTCCAGCCGTGACAGGTCCAGCAGCTGGGCGACAAGCCGGCCGAGTCGCTCCGTCTGGGCCAGCGCCGTCTCCAGCGTGGCGTGATCGGGCGCCGAGACGCCGTCCACCACGTTCTCCAGCACCGCCCGGAGCGCGGTGATCGGCGTGCGGAGTTCGTGGCTGACGTTGGCCACCAGCTCACGCCGCTGCCGGTCCACCTCGCCCAGATCGGCGGCCATGGCGTTGAAGGCGCGGGCGAGCTCGCCGACCTCGTCACGGGAGGTCGCGGTGACCCGCAGGTCGTAGCGTCCCTTGGCGATGGTCTGCGCGGCGGCGGCCATCTCGCGCAGCGGCTTGGTCATTCCCCACGCGAGCAGCTGCACCATGATCAGGGCCAGCACCACGGCCACCGCGACGCGCGTGTTCCGCGAGTAACCGGCGTTGATGCCCACCTCGTTGACGACGAACGCCGCCCCCACGGCGAGGACGATCACCATGCCGAGCTTGACCTTGATCCGGCCCAGGAAGTCGAGAGGTCTCAATGAACGATTCATCCCAATGTTCGAGTGAGAGAAGCGGGAGCCGGTTCACCGGCGGACGAGGGCGTAGCCGACCCCGTGGACGGTCCGCACGACACCGGGGCCGAGCTTGCGGCGCAGGGCGCGCACGTGACTGTCGACCGTGCGGGTGGCGGCGGCCTCGGAGAATCCCCAGATGTCGGCGAGCAGCCGCTCCCGCTCGAACACCTGGCCCGGACGCTCGGCGAGGCGGCAGAGCAGGTCGAACTCGGTCCGGGTCAGCTGAGCCTCGGAGCCCCGCACGAAGACCCGGCGCTCGGCGGTGTCGATCTCGATGTCGCCGGCGCGGATGACCGTGTCCGCCACGGCGAGCTGGGAGGCCCGTTCCACCCGCCGCAGCAGCGCGTGCACCCGCGCCACCAGCTCGCGCATGCTGAACGGCTTGGCCATGTAGTCGTCGGCACCGACCCCGAGCCCCACCAGCAGGTCGGTCTCCTCCCCCAGCGCGGTGAGCATGAGCACCGGCACCGGCCGGGCCGCCTGCATCCGCCGACACACCTCCAGCCCGTCGAGACCGGGCAGCAACCGGTCGAGCACCACCACGTCGGGCCCGGTTCTCGCATAGGCCGCGAGCGCGCCCTCGCCGTCCCCGACGACCTGGACGTCGAAGCCTTCGGCTGTCAGCCGGTGCCGTACGGCCCGCGCGATCGTCTCGTCGTCCTCCACTACGAGGACACGTCGTTGCTGAGGGGTTGCCATGTCGGCAGCGTAGACCGGAGCTGTGCAGACGACCTGCGGTGAATTGTGAAGGTTTCGCGCACCCTTGAGGTGGGGCCCCCTATGTGAGCACGGGCCCCACCGGGATCAGGCGAGGATCATCCGCCGGCCGGTGATCCGGTAGCCGATCCGGGCGAACGAGGCCGCCATGGGCGCGTTGCCCACGTCGGTGTTGTCCCTGACCTCGGGCTCACCCTCGGCGGCGAAGATGTGCAGCGCCTCGGCGACCAGGTCGTCGGCGTATCCGTTGCCGCGGTGCTCGGGAAGCACTCCCATGTAGCCGATCGTCGCGAACCGGGAGTTGCGGGTGGGCATCACGACGCCGACCACCTTCCCGGCCCGGTCATGGGCCAGCCGCCAGCGGTCGCGCCCGCCGGGGAAGTCCGCGATCTCCTCCAGGATGACCTCGGCGGCCCGTCGCAGGCCGTGCTGGTCGAGGTCACGCCGGGCATAGGCGTCCAGGCTGTCGGTGAAGAGCCCAGCCAGCACTTCCAGGACCGGCGCGTCGTCGGCCGCAGGGGTGAAGGTCAGCCGGGTGGACCTGGGCGGCAGGCCGTACTCGGGGATCCAGCGCAGGTTGAGCCGCTCCACGAACCGCCGCAGCCCCGCCTTCTCGGCCGCCTCGATCCGGTCGGTGGCGTCGGCGAGGGCGTCCGGCCGCTCGCGCCAGTCGCTCGGCAGGAACAGGTGGTAGTCGGGGCGCTCACCGGAGGGTGTGGCGTATTCGGGAGTGACCAGCTCGGCGTAGGCGGCCCGCAGCAGGGCGGCACCCACCTCGATCCGGTCGGGGCCGACTCCCAGGTCGAACCAGTCGAGGCTGAAGGGGTGCTCGTGGCCGGGCGGCCCCCAGAACGCGGCCCGAGCGACCACCTCGCCGTCGCGCAGCGCGACCCAGACCCAATCGTGCCGGTAGCCCAGCTCCTCGAAGGGGAGGTTACGCGCGCCGACACCGGAGGCCGGCAGCGGGCCGTAGCTGTGGAACAGGTCGAACTCGTCCGCTTCGAGCGGACGGAAAAGCAGGTCAGACAAGTCAAAACTCCAGAAAGCGTGCGCTCCCCGGATCTCAGGCGGCCTGTCGCCCGAGGCGGGAGCGCGTGACCAGGTTGGCGAACATCTGCTCCTCACCTCCTCTTGCTCGAAGGGACCGCCAGAGTATCGATGGATTCACCCCGTCTCAACCAGATAATCCGGCGCTATCGTGGCGAAGTGATCGACATCAGCGCCTATCTCCGCAGGCTCAGGGTAAAGATCGACGGCCCGCCCAGTGCGGAAACACTGTGCCTGCTGCACCGGGCGCACGTGGAGCGCGTGCCGTACGAGAACCTGGAGATCTGGCTGGGCCGCCCGACGACCGTGGACCCCACGGAGTCGGCCACGAGGATCATCCGTGGCCGCGGCGGCTACTGCTACCACCTCAACGGGGCGTTCTCCCTGCTGCTGGAGGCGCTCGGCTACCGGGTGACCCGCCACTTCGGCGGAGTGCAGAACGACGCCGAGACCCCGGCGGGCGCCCGCGGCAACCATCTCGTGCTCACGGTCTCCGGCCTGCCCGGCCCTGACAACCCCGGCGGCGAGTGGCTGGTCGACCAGGGCCTCGGCGACGGGCTTCATGACCCGCTCCCGCTCGTCGAGGGCGTCTACCGGCAGGGGCCCTTCACCTACGGCCTGCGCCCCTCCGAGGCGGAGCCCGGCGGGTGGCGGTTCGACCACGACCCGCGCGGCAGTTTCCTCGGCATGGACTTCCGCCCTGAGCCCGCGGAGATGTCGGCGTTCGCCGCGATGCACGAGTTCCTGTCCACCTCACCCGAGTCCGGCTTCGTGCGAGTGGCCACGGTCCAGCGACGCGACGCGGGAGGCGCCGACATCCTGCGAGGCCTGGTCCTCACCCGTCTCGGCGACCGCGAGCACACCCAGATCGTGGAGACCGAGCACGACTACTTCGAAATGTTGGCCGACGTCTTCGCCCTCCCGCTGGACGACGTCACCCCCGCCGAACGCGCCAAACTGTGGCAGCGCCTGTGGACCGCCCACGAGCGGTGGGCCGGCCGGCGCTGATCGGCGGGGTCTGGATCGCCTGACGAGGCGGCCCCGGCGCAGAACGCGCCTGCCCCGGGAACGACCTCAAGCCAGGGCGTCGAACTCCCCGTTCTTGACGCCGCCGATGAAGGCTCGCCACCCGTCGGGGGGAAAGATCAGGGCTGGTCCCTGAGGGTCTTTGCTGTCCCGGACGGCCACGATGCCGGGGAGATTGTCGGCCACCTCGACACAGTTGTTGCCACTGCCGCTCTGGCTGCTCTTGCGCCAGTCGGCCTTCGATAGGTCAGTCATGGGCCAGCCGTTCCTTGGCGTCGGCGATCAGCCCCATGGATTCCTCCGGGGGTAGAGCCGCATCGCAGATGCGCGCAAATGCCATTTTATAGCGATCTACCTGATCTGAACTCTCGACATATACATCACCGGCGGTGCCTTCCACGTAGGCGACGTCGGGATCGACTTCTTCCGAGAAGGAAAGGACGGTGAACGCTCCCTCCAGCCCGGCGTGTGCTCCGGCGCTGTAGGGAAGGATGCGGATCGTCACGTTAGGGCGTCGTGCTGCGATCAACAGCGCCTCCAATTCGGTGTCGACCGCACGCCTGTGGGCCCGCGACCTGCTGACCAGGAAGGTGCCCGAGACCACCCTTGACGACGTGGTGCTCCTGCTGAGCGAGGTCGTCACCAACGCAGTGATTCATTCCGACTCCGGACGCAGGTCCGACGGGTCCGTAATGGTCTGTCTGGGTCTCGGCGGCGGCGTGGTCCACGTCGAGGTGATCGACGATGGGTCGGCAGGCAGCGTCCCCTTCATCCGCATGGCCGAGATCGACAGCGACGGCGGACGCGGGCTGTTCATGGTGGACGTGCTCGCGGCCGATTGGGGCACTCACCAGGACGATGAGGCGGGCAACGCCGTTTGGTTCCATCTGCCGGACGGCAAGCTTCGCACGCGGATGTAGCACGGGCGCCGGGAAGGAATCGGTCTGAGATCGTCCCTCCCGGCACCGCATTAGTGGCACGTCACCGAGCCTCGACCGGATGATTGATCTCGGGAGGCGAACCCGTCAGACTGGCCGTCTCTGCGATCTCTGGCGGTGATGGTGGCTCGCCGACCGACTTCGCCGCGAGTTCACCCATCCGAAGCCGAACCAGTTACCCGACCGAGGCTGCGTGACAGGTCATTGGCAGCCGTCCCCCTGTCCCACGATCTGCCGTTGGACCGCGGCCAGGGCGGCATCGAGGTCGACGCCGAGTTCGCGTACTGTCATCGCGTAGGCCCGCGCCGCCTCCGCCAGACGTTCGCCGCGCTCGTGCTCGGCCAGCTCGGGCACCCCGCGCACCACCGTGCCCTGGCCCACCCGACTGCGTAGATATCCGGCGCTCTCCAGCTCCCGGTAGGCCCGCGCGACCGTCCCCGAGGCCAGGTCGAGGTCTCTGGCGAGTTGGCGGATGCTCGGCAGCCGCGCGCCCGCCGCCAGCTCGCCGCTGCGGATCAGCGCGGCGATCTGCCCGCGCAGCTGTTCGTACGGCGGAGCGAGCGCGTCCGGGTCGATCTCGACGATCACGCCGCCCACCTCCTCCTGACGCGGTGTGCCCGCATGCTGCCTGCGACTCTGGCATAAACGGCGGCCACGACCAGGAGGTACGGCAGCAGGGTGGAGACCCAGCTGAACGGCGCCGGAGCGGCGAGGTTCTGCGCGATGCCCCATGTCACGCCGGAGGCGACCAGGCACATCAACGTCAGAGCGACACCGCCGATGGCCTGCAGCGAGCTGGCCCGGACCGCGTCGTCGGCCGCGCTCAGCTCGGGGGAGACCAGCGGCTGGGCGCGCCGCGTGACCAGCCATCGTGAGGCCCACATGAGCAGTGCCAACCCGGCCATGACGAGGCCTCCCGCCGCGATCGCCGCACCCGCGACCTCGTGCGCCTCCAGCCGACTCGGCCAGATGAGATAGCTCCCCGCCTGAAAGACGACCGCCACGACAGTGAGCGCCGGTCCCCACCGGTCGACCCAGGACACATAGTCCTTCGAGCGGCGGATCTCCAGCGCCGCCCGTCGGGGCCCGGCAGGCGTGATCAGACGCGCCGACGTGCGAAACTCGGCCGCGAGCGCGCCCAGCAGATAACCCACCGCGGCTCCGAGAAGGGAGCCGCCCGGCAGGGGGAGGACGGTCGCCGTCAGCCACCCGGCCGCGCCGCCGATCGCACGCCAGCGCGTCGTCCTGGCCAGATAGCCGATCAGGAAGGGCCCGTTGTCCACCGTGACGGTGACGCCGTACTGGCTCGCGAAAGCCGCCAGCCGGGGTCTGCCGACCGGTCTCAGCCCGGCCAGCAACAGCAACGTCGGCACGGCGAACAGCCATGCGAGCGAGATGGCGAGCTGCACGAGGGGTGACATGGCATGGACCTCCGGACGTTGCATCACGACTGCACTAAGTGTATCAATACATTAATACAATTACCCGGCTGGAGATCAAATGACACCGACGCTCACAGACGAGACCTGGGCTCTGATCGCGCCACGCAGGACGCCACGGCGGCGAGCCGTCGTCACCGCGTTCATCCTGGCAATCATGGCTCTGCTCGCGGTCGCTTCCTGGTGGACCGGTATCGCGGCTCCCCGACTGAGCGCCACACCGACGCTGATCGAGCCAGGTTCGGCCAAGCACCAGGTCAAAGTCCACGTCGACCTGCGCAATGAGGGCCTCGTCGCGGCCACTGCATCCTCGGTCTCGCCAGGCACGACCCTGCCGGTCCGCTCGATCGAGCCGCACCTCGCCGACGGCCCCGAGCCACTGGTCCTTCCCGGCTGGGGCTGGGAACTGCCCGCTGGGACACACCGTTCACTCGTTCTGGAGCTGGACGTTCCCTGTGGGCGGCCCACCGGCGAATGGCGGCTGGAGATGGTCGCCTATGGTCCGACCGGCGGCCGCGAGGTCCACGTCCCGTGGCGGACAGAGCGGCTGCCGGACTGGCAGCGCACCGTGCTGGACACCGTCTGTGGGTGACGAGCCCCGAGGGCACGGCGGAAGGGCGAGCATGAAGTCAGCCTTGGCCAGGTAACTGGTCCAGCTTAGGGCGGAGCACACCTGACGGGTTCACCACCGAGATCAATTACCCGGCCAACTTTCGATGGCGGGCCATTGGCTCCGCTGGCTCGCATGGTCACGGTGCCGGAGCACCGGCGGGTGACCATCTCACCGTGTCGCCTCAGGCCGGCTTGGTCCACATGAGGGAGTAGCGCCAGAGAAGATGACGCCGGTAGCGCACCCCTGGGAGCACCCCTTCGGCGATGTGCCGCATCCCCGCATAGGTCTCCGGCGGCGACCAGACTTTCGGGGCCGAGTGCTCCCAGTAGGTCTTAGTCGTCTTGTACAGCAGGTTTCCAAAGACGGCGGCGGCCTCATAGGGGAGATCGGCCGGTAACCGGCTGCGGGCGACCCCGACGACGACGAGCG
This sequence comes from Streptosporangium sp. NPDC000396, assembly GCF_042898655.1. Classification (NCBI taxonomy): domain Bacteria; kingdom Bacillati; phylum Actinomycetota; class Actinomycetes; order Streptosporangiales; family Streptosporangiaceae; genus Streptosporangium; species Streptosporangium sp. NPDC000396. The sequence continues at coordinate 212,959 of NZ_JBIAZA010000016.1, read as the reverse complement.
TCCCTCCGGGCCGGAGGAGCCGGCGCATCCGATCGAGTGCCACGGCCGCGTCCATGTGGTGGAGCGTCGCGACCGAGGTGATGACATCGAATGAGGCGGGCTCGAAGGGATGGGTGAGGAAGTCGCCGAGGAGGTATTCGATGTCCGAGGCGGCATCGTGTCGCCGAGCCAGCTCGATGCTCGGCTCATCAAGATCGATGGCTGAGACGTGCCGGACGGTCCGGCGTAGCTCACGGGCCAGGATTCCCTCGCCGCAACCGACGTCGAGAGCCCGCCGGCACCCGTCCGGCACCGCCCTGAGGATCATCGGGTGATAGTGGATGTTGTGGTTCCACCGCTCGATCTCGGCTGTCATGACACCCGATCCTCGCATGGTGACCGTACGGCCTCGCCGTTCCCGATCCGCGTTTTCCGGGGAGCCACGCCTCTGCCCGCCAGGCGTGACTTCCCGGATCAAGAGGACCGGGTGACGGCGAAGGCGGCGACGGTGGTGCAGCTGCCGCCGATGTTCAGCGTGAGCGCCGTGCGGGCCCCGGGGACCTGGCAATCCCCGGCCGTTCCCGTGACCTGCCGGTAGGCGTCCAGCAGCATCCGCACCCCGGTCGCGCCCACCGGGTGGCCGAGGCCGATCAGGCCGCCCGACGGGTTCACCGGCAGAGGGCCGTCGAAGTCGATCATTCCGGACTCGATCGCCTTCCAGGACTCGCCCGGCGGGGTCAGCCCCAGGTGGTCGAGCGCGACGTACTCGGTGATCGTGAAACAGTCGTGCGTCTCGATGACGTCCACGTCCCCGGGACCGCTCAGACCCGCGCGGGCGTAAACGTCCAGGGCGGCCTGGCGTAGGTGCGGGAAGAGGTACGGCAGGCCTTCGGAGAGCCGGAGCTTGTCGGCCAGCAGCATCGGCGCGGTCCGGTGACCCCAACCTGAGATCACCGGTCTGCCCGAGGCCGCCGGATGCCGCGAGGACACCAGCACCACCGCCGAGGCGCCGTCGGTGATGCGGCCGCAGTCATACTTGCGCAGCCGTCCCTCGACCACCGGGTTCAGCGCGTCGTCCGGCCCGAAGCAGCCCTCGGGGAACGACCACGCCCGCGCCTGGGCCAGCGGGTTGCGCAGCGCGTTGCCGTGGTTGATCTCCGCGATCCTCGCGAGGTGACGGGAGTCGAGCCCGTGGCGCGCCTCCACCGCGTCGACGATCTCGGCGAACAGGCTCGGCCAGGGGAAGTCGGCGTCGCAGGCCTCCCGGCCCGCCCATGCGGCGCTGCCGAGGTGCCGGGCCGCCTGTTTCGCCCCGACGTTTCGCATCAGCTCGACCCCGGCCACCAGGGCCACGTCGTAGCGCCCGGCCTCCAGGTCGGCCATCGCGGCCAGCAGCGCCATCGACCCGGACGCGCAGGCGGCCTCGTGCCGGGAGGAGGGCAGCGCCGCCCACGCCGGGTCGATCGAGGCGATCATGCCGCCCAGCTGGGCCTGTCCGGCGAACAGCTCTCCGGCCAGGTTCCCCACGTGCGCGACCTGGATCTCGGAGGCCGGTACGGCCGCCGCCTCCAGCGCCCCGAGACACGACTCCCTGAGCATGTCGAACAGGCCGAGCCCCTCGGCCGCCCAGTTGCGCGCGAAGTCCGTCTGGTGGCCGCCGAGGATGTGAACCGTGCTCATCGGCCGCTCACCGCCTCCGAGAGCGACTCCTTCAGCTCCCTCTTGAGGATCTTGCCCAGGGGGTTGCGGGGAAGCGCCGCGACGACCTCCAGGCGCTCGGGCAGCTTGTAGGAGGCGATGCCCTTCTCCCGCAGGAAGTCCACGACCGAGGCGAGGTCCACGGCCAGGCCGGGCCTGGGGGCGACCACGGCGCAGACCCGCTCGCCGAGCACCTCGTCGGCGTATCCGACGACCGCCACCTCGGCCACCGCCGGATGCCCGGCGATCAGCGACTCCAGCTCGGCCGGGGCGATGTTCATCCCGCCGCGGATGACCAGATCCCTGGCCCGGTCCAGGTAGCGCAGGTATCGCCCTCCGTCTCCGGCGATCTCGAACACGTCGCCGGTCCTGAGGTAGCCCTCGTCGTCGAACGGGTCCGCGTGGGCCGTACCCGGAAGGTAGCCGGAGAACACGGTCGGGCCGGACAGGCGGAGCTCTCCCGGGATCCCCGGCTCGGCGATCTCGTTGCCGAAGGGGTCGACCAGCTTGGTCCTGGTCGCGCCGAGGGTGCCGGGCCAGGTGGTGCCGGGGGCGTCCGGCCGGGGGAAGAAGCGGGCCCTGTCCTCAGGGTCCGGCATGCGCACGGGGTCGGAGAGGAGCGCGACGCCCTCGTTGGAGCCGAAGAAGTTGATGATCGCGATGCCGTACCTGTCCTGCCAGCCCTTCACCATCGGCGGCGGGAGCGGCGCGGAGCCGGAGCCGATCCGGGTCAGCGTGGTCAGGTCGGTCTGGGCGAGGATCGCGTCCTGCTGGAGGAGCATCGTCAGCAGCGCGGGCGGGGCGAGGGTGTAGGTGACGCGTTCGAGGGCGATCTGCCCCAGGTAGGTCGGCAGGTCGAACGGGTGGTGCTGGACGAGCACGGCGCCGGTCTTCAGCCAGGGCAGGAAGACCCCGCCGATCCCGGCCATGTTGACCATCGGGAACGGGTTGAGGATGACGTCGCCCGCGGTGAGCCCGGGAGCCTCCGCGCAGGTGGCCGCGACCGCGAGCCAGTCGTAGTGGCATCTCGGCACGCCTTTGGGGGTGGCCTCGGTGCCGGAGGTCCAGCAGATCGTCACAGGGTCGGCAGGGTCGGCGACGTAGCCGGTGGAGACGTGGCCGATGGAGGGGTCATCGGTCGCGGTGTCGAGGTCGCCGCCCCAGAGGAGCGCCGGGACGCCCTCGGGTGCCCGCCCCTCCGCCGCCGTCGAGGTGACGAACACCTTCGCCCGGGCCAGCGCGCCGAGCTGGTTCAGCTCGTATTCGCGGTACTGCACCGGGAACGGGGTGACCACCGCGCCGATCCGGATCACGGCCAGGAAGGTGACCGCGAGTTCCACGCTGTTGGGGAGCTGGACCGCGACCACGTCACCCGCGCCGACGCCCCGGCCGAGCAGGACCCCGGCCACCCGGTCCACCTCCCGGTCGAGTCCGGCCCAGGTCAGTCGCTTGACGTCGCCGGGCAGCAGGTCGGCCTTGTTGGGCGGGTCCACGATCGCGACGGTGTCCGGCCGGGCGCTCACCTGGGCGCGCAGCAGCCTGTCGATCGTGTCCTCGGTCCACCAGCCGTCGGCGGTGTAGCGGGCGATTCGCTCTTCCGTGTGCAGGCGATGCATCGCGGCTCCAAGGCTAGGGAGGGTGCCCGCGACACTACGAAAACAGAAGCCAGGGGTCAATGGGCGATAGATGATCCACATTCATTGGTCCATATGGCTTCAAGTGGCTATGTTTCTGTGCTCGATAGGACATCGAACGAGGTGAGCAGGATCGACACTCGACTGTTAGCGAGCCGCTACCGGCTGCTCAACCCCCTCGCCGAAGGCGGTATGGGCACGGTCTGGCTCGCCGCCGACGAGACGCTCGGCCGGGACGTGGCGGTCAAGGAAGTACGGCTTCCGGCGGACCTGGACCCCGTCCAACGGCAGGAGATCTGCGCCGCCGCGCTCCGCGAGGCCAACCTGGCCGCCCGGCTCAAGCATCCCTCGATCGTGACCGTCCACGACGTGATCGTCGAGCAGGACCGGCCCTGGATCGTCATGGAGCTGCTGTCGGGCGCGTCCCTGGAGCAGGCCGTCCGCGGCAGGCAGCCGCTGCCGGTGCACCAGGCGGCCCGGGTCGGCGTGGGCGTCCTCAGCGCGCTCGTCGCCGCGCACGCCGCCGGGGTGGTGCACCGGGACGTCAAACCGAGCAACATCTTCCTCACCCGGACCGGCCGGGCCGTCCTCACCGACTTCGGCATCGCCGTCGTCGAGGGCGACGCGACGGCCGGGCACACCAACCGCCTCGTCGGCTCGCCCAACTACATCGCCCCCGAACGCCTCCGCGGCGAGCGGGGCGACCCCCGCTCCGACCTGTGGTCTCTCGGCGCCACGCTCTACTTCGCCGTGGAGGGCCTGCCGCCGCATCCGGCGGAAACCCCCATCTCGGCGATCAGCCGGGTGCTCACCGAACCGCCCAGACCACCGGAGCGGGCGGGCCCCATGGGGCCGCTGCTGACGCTCATGCTCGACCCCCGGCCAGAGGCCCGGCCGTCCTTCGACGCCGTCGCCCAAGCTCTCCAGGAGCTCGCCCTCGGCCGATTCGACGCCGTCGCCCAGGCCCTTCAGGAGTTCACCACCGGCCAGCCGGCCGCGGCGACGCCTCCCCCGCCCAGTCCGGAACCGGCCCCCGTCCCCGCAGTGCGGGCGCCCGTTCCGCCCAGGGGGCGCGCGGCCGTGTGGGCGGCCGTCGAGGTGGCGGTGGTCGCGGCCGTCATCGGGACCACCATGGGCGTGATGCGCCTCACCGCGGCCCCCGCGACTCCGGACAAGCCGGCCAGGCTCAGCGAGAAGCCGGGCGCCTTCGCCACCCCGGTGGACATGTGCAAGCTGGTCCCTGCGGCCAAGGTCAAGGAGCTCCTGCCCGCTCTGAGCGCCCCGGGACAGCCGACCAACGACGGAGGCTGCCAGTGGACGACCCCCGGGGTCGGCCTGGAAGTGCACCCGTCGGGCACGGACAAGCAGTGGGGCAAGAGCCCCCGCCAGGCTCACGAGCTGTTCGTGAACCGGCGCAACAGCACCCTGCCCAGCGGCCAGAACGCCTGGAGCTGGTCGGGCATCCAGGCCGGGCCCCGATCGTCCCGCATGACCGGCCCGCTGGGCGTGAAGCCGGTCGGCGAGGAGGCGTTCGGCTACGACTACTACGAGAACCGCAAGACCGGCAGGCTGGAACAGAGCCACGTGGTGTTCCGCGTCGACAACCTGGTCATCGACGCGGGCTACGCCGTGGTGAACGGCAGCAAGGACGGCGCCGCAGTCCAGGCGGGCGCCCACACCGTGGCCACCTGGACCGCGGACGCGCTGAGCAAGCAGAAAGCGAGCCGATGAACCATCCAGACGTCCCCCGATCGCAGGGCAAGCACGCCGGCGGGCCCGCCGGAGCGGTGAGCCCCGCCGTGCTGGAGCAGATCTCGCTGGAGCAGGTGATCGGACGCTCCGGGCCGGCGGTGCCGCAGTGGGCCGCCGTCGTCGGCCTGGCCGTGCTGGATCAGATCGTGGCCGTGCACAACCGGGGAATGCTCCACGGTGACGTACGGCCCGGCTCGGTGCTCCTGGGCCCGCAGGGCCAGATCGTCCTCATGGAGCCGACCTTCCGGTCCCCGACCTTCACCGCTCCGGAGGGCGTGACGGGCCCGGCCGCCGACCTGTGGTCGCTCGGCGCCACCCTCTACACCGCCGTGGAGGGACGCCCGCCGTCCCCCGGCGGGGCCTTCGACAACGCGGGCCCGCTCGCCCCGGTCCTGTTCGGTCTCCTGTCCGGCGACCCCGCGCAGCGGCCCGACCCCGGCACCGTACGCAACGTCCTGCTCGACATCTCCCAGAACCGCGGCGGAACGATCCCCGCCACGCCGTCTCCGGCGCCCGCGGACGCGCCGCCCGTGCCGTCCCTCCTGACCCCCTCCGAGCTGGAGACGACTCCGCCTCCCCTCGCGGCGGAGACGCCCGCGCGGCCCTCCGGCCCGGAAACGGCCTCACCGTCCCTGCTCCCCTCCGGCCCGGAAACGGCGCCGCCGCCTTTCAACGCGGAGACGAGCACGCCGCCCCCGGTCATCGTCAGTCCGGACGCGGCCACTCCACCCCCGCTCATCGTCAGTCCGGACGCGATCACTCCGCCCCCGCCCTTCTCCGACAACCCGGAGGAGACCTCACCGCACCCGATCGTCATCAGCGCGGAGGGGGTCACGTCGCCCTCTCCGGGCGCCTCCCCCCTCCAGGCCTCGCCTTCCCCGGACGCGCCCGCCTCGCGCGAGCTCGTTCCCGCCTCCGGCCCGTCGCGGGAGGTTCTCCCCGTCCCCGCCCGGCCGGACGGCCCGACCGGCCCCACCGGACGTTCCGGCCGTCGGGCCGGGGTGCTCGTGCCTCGCTCGGTCGTGGCGCTGACCGGCGTCCTCCTCGTCGGCATGGCGGCCACCATCGGTGTCCTGCTCACCTCGGCGCTCGGCGACTCCGGAAAGGGCGACCCCGTCGCCGAGCCCGCCTCCGGGGCCGGGGGCCGGTTCGCCACGGCGCCCCGGACGTGCAGCCTGCTCGACGACAAGCAGGTGGAGGAGCTCGTGCCGGGGTTCACCAGCTCCGAGGTCGAACCCGGCGCGTGCGACTGGCTCAACCAGCACGACTGGCGCAAGCCCAGCCCGGAGAAGTACGACCTCCGGATACGGCTGGTCGCCCAGAAGCAGGACGCTTCCGGGGTCCAGCGGGCGAAGGAATACCTGTCCGGCAAGAAGAACGACTTCGTCACCAACGGCAAGTTCGCCACCCCCAAGCCCCAGCCGCCCCAGGACCTGAAGGGGATAGGCGAGGAGGCCTTCACCACAGGCGGCTACAACTCGATCAACCTCTATGGCGGCTCCTACAAGGTGACCGTGGTCTTCCGGGTCAGCAATCTGATCGCGGAAGTCGCGTACGAACGGGGCGGAGTCAAGGAAGACCGGGGCGGCGAGATCGCGCAGGGCGCCCAGAAGGCCGCTCGCTGGCTCACCGAGTCCCTGAAGACCAATGGCTGACCCGTCGCTTCCCGTGCTCGCGAACCGCTACCGCGCGGTCGAGCGGCTGGGCGCGGGCGGGATGGGCGTGGTCTGGAAGGCCCGGGACGAGCTGCTCCACCGCGAGGTGGCGATCAAGGAGGTCAAGCTCGACCCGCACCTCCCCGAGGCGCAGCGCGCGGAGATGCGCGAGCGCACGCTCCGCGAGGCGCGGGCCGCCGCCCGGCTGAGCCATCCCGCCATCGTGGCCGTGCACGACGTCATCGCCCAGGACGGCCGCCCATGGATCGTGATGGACCTGATCCGGGGGCGCTCCCTGCAGCAGACCGTGCGCGCCGACGGGCCGCTCCCGCCCCGGCGGGCGGCCGCGGTCGGGCTGGCCGTGCTCGACGCGCTGGCCCTGGCGCACAGCCGGGGCATCATGCACCGCGACGTGAAGCCGGCCAACATCATGCTCGCCGACGACGGCGGGGTGCTGCTGACCGACTTCGGCATCGCCACGCTGGAGGGTGACGTCCAGCTCACCTCCCCGGACGCGCTGGTCGGCTCCCCCGGCTACATCGCCCCTGAGCGGCTGCGCGGCACCGGCGACGGCCCGGCCGCCGATCTGTGGTCCCTGGGCGCGGCACTCTACGCGGCCGTCGAGGGGCAGGGGCCGTTCCATCGCGGCGTCTCGGCCGCCACCCTGGGCGCGGTGCTCACCGAGGAGACGCCGTTCCCCGCAAGGGCGGGCGACCTGGCCCCGGTGCTGCTCGCCATGCTGGAGAAGGATCCCCGGCAGCGCCCCGGGGAGGCCGGTCTGCGTACGGCCCTGCAGCGGGTCGCCCAGGGGCTGCCCGCCGGCCCGCTCTCCCCGGCGACCGGCCGGCAGGACAGACCCGCGTCGCGGTCGCGCGGCCGTATCGGGTTGATCGTCGGACTGGGACTGGCGCTGGTGGCCGGCGCGGTGGCCGCGACGGTCCTGCTGACCATGGACAGACCCCAGGATCCCTCGGCGTCACCCACCGGCCCCGACCCACGCGTCGGCCGGTTCGCCACCGCCCCCGACCCGTGCGGCCTGCTGACCACCGCCGAGAGCCAGGCCGTGGCACCGAGCGCCACCCCCTTCGGGATGGAGGCCAAGGGGGACGAGGAGGCCTCCTGCAGCTGGAGAGGCGCGCCCGACGCGCGCGAGCTCCGCGTGGCTCTCGGTCACCGGACGCCGACGCCCGGAAAGACCGGCCCGGACACGGCGCACGCGTTCTTCGCCGCCGAGCGCACCAAGGTCAAGGCCGATGTGGGGACCAACCCCATCGGCGGGGTCGGCCCGCTGCGGGACGTCGGCCACGTCGGCGCCGAGGCGTTCGCCTACGAGATTCGCGTCCTCGACCGGGTCCACTCCGTCATCCGTTTCCGGGTCAGCAACCTGCTGATCGAGGTGAACGTCTCCGAGAAGGGCGAACGCCCCTCCGCCGAGCTGCGCCGCCACGCCCTGCGCACCGCCCGGCTCATCGCCGAGGAGCTGAACGGCCGTGACTGAGACACCCCGGACCGGAGCGTCTCGTGTGGAGCGCCTGGCATGACCGATCCCAACCTGCTCTCCGGCCGTTACCGGCTGCTGGAGCGCCGCGATCACACGGGCACCACCTGGCGCTCGCGTGACGAGCTGCTCCACCGCGACGTCATCGTCACCGAGGTACGGCTCCCGCCTCTGGGCCCGCACCGTGACTGGCTCATCGGCCAGATACGGGCCGCGGCCGACCTCCGGCATCCCGGCGTCGTCACCCTCCACGACGTGATCTCCGCCCCCGACCGCATGTGGCTGGTCCTGGAGTCGGTCGAGGGCCGCTCGCTGATCCAGACCGTCCGCGCCGACGGCCCGCTGCCCTCCGAGCGGGCGGCCGAGGTCGGCCTGCGCGTGATGGACGCGCTGGCCGCCGCCCACGCGCGAGGCATCCGCCTGGCCGCCACCCCCGACACGGTGCTGCTCACGCCCGACGGGCGGGTCGTGCTGACCGGCGTCGCGAGCCCCGTCCCCGCCGACGACCTGCGGGATCTGGGCACCACCCTGTTCACCGCCGTCGAGGGCCGGGCACCGCACACCGGTTCCCCGGTCGCCCCTCGCATGCCGGACGGAACACCCGTCGCCGACCTGGCCCCCGCTTCCGACCCCAGCCCGACCGGTTCCGGCCCGCTGTCCCCTCTCGTGGAGGGCCTGCTGGCGGCCGATCCCGCCCTCCGCCCCGACGCCACCTCGGTCCGCCTGACCCTGGAGCGGATCGCCCCGCATTCCGCCGCCTCCCGCCGCAAGCCCCTCATCACCGCGGCCGTCGCGGCCGTCCTGCTCCTGACCGGTGCCGCCTTCTGGCTCTGGCTCCGCCCCTCCGAGCCGCCTCCGGCCGGTCCGCCTCCGCTCCCCGCCTCCTTCGCCAAGGCTCCCGACCCTTGCGCCCTGATCTCCAAGGAGCAGATGGGCCGGCTGTTCCTGGAGACCGCCCCGTCGAGGGGGGACGACAACCGGTGTTCCTGGCAGAGCCAGAACACGGGCCAGCCCAGAAATCTCCAGTATCTACTCTGGACCCAGACCTTCCACTATCCCTCGGGCGAGCGGGCCCACGACGCCTACGCGCGCTTCCTCGCACAGGAGAGCGGCAAGACCAGGTCGGCGGCGGGCCTCTCGCTGACCGTGGCCAAGCCCGCGCGGGCCGTACCCGGGATCGCCTCGGAGGCCTACACCTTCGAGGTGACGAACGATCTCACCTACTGCACCGGGGTGGTCTTCCGCGCGGCCAACCTCGTCGTCGTCGTCCAGTACCAGCGCGGCGGTGGCGAGGACGCCAGTGGCAGCACTCGCCAGGGCGCGTTCCAGACCACCCGGTGGATCCTCGAAACCCTCAGCCGGACCCGCTGAACGGGAGTACGCGGGACAGGTACCGTCACACGGCCGCGCCCGCCGCGAGAGCCGTGCTCACCCGGCCCGGGACGGCCCGAGCGAGGGTTCGGCGGTCACTGCGTTCCCTGGCGATCCAGGACGAAGTGCACCTCGCGGCGGCGCAGGGGCTGGGCGCAGGCCGTACAGAGCAGGACCGGGTCGAGGGCGGCGCCGCAGGGTTTGTGGGTGATGGCCAGGGCGGAGCCTTCGGGTGCCGGAAGCTCGCGCTGGGCCCAGTCGACCAGGAAGGCGAAGACCTCGAAGAAGGCCAGGCCCCTGTCGGTGAGGCGGTAGGACCCGTCGGGCCGGGCGTCGAAGACGTCCAGTTCGACGAAGCGGCGCAGGCGGTCGGTGAGGACCGAGGGGGCGATGCCCAGGCTGGACTGGAAGTCGACGAAGCGGCGGGTGCCGAGGAAGGCGGCGGCCAGGACGGTGGTGCTCCAGCGGTCGCCGAGGATCTCCATTGAGGCCGGGCAGTAGTCGATCAGGTCGGGCTCGACGCCGGGACGCACCGTACGGCGGTGCCGCCGGGGCGGGCCGATCCGGGAGAAGGTGGCCAGCGGCCCCTGCTCGGTGTGGGTGTCACGGGCGCTCATCGGCTCCCGGCAGGTGCCGCACCCGAGGTACGGCCTGGCGTCCTCGCCGCACAGGTTGTGCATGAGCGGCGACAGCCCGCGGTCCGCCCAGTCGCGCTCCCAGGAGTGGATGGCCACCAGCAGCGCCCACAGCTCCAGCCCTCGCTCCGTCAGCCGGTATTCGTAGCGCGTCCGCCCGTCACGGTAGGCCGACAGCTCGAAGATCCCGTGCTCGACCAGCTCCTTGAGCCGGGTCGCGAGCACCGACTCGGAGATCCCCAGGGAGCCACGCCATCCGGCGAAGGTCCGGATCCGCAGCAGGAACGCCCGTTGCAGGATCAGCAGCACCCACCGGTCCCCCAGGATCGCCAGCGCCTGCCCGATCGCACTGAGCTCAGCCCGCGCCGCCTGCCCCCCGGTGCCGCTCACAGCCCGCCCTCCGATCCCGTCCGAATCCGCGACGAGGTGCCGACCCGCCCTGTCTCGCTTCTAGCCAGTCTGGCGCACCTCCCGATGGAACGATCCGGACGAGCGGCCGTTGACGAGCTGACTTCTTTTATCATAGCGTCCGCCGTATGGCGGAACCTGTGGTGATCATGGACGAGTCGGGCGAGCCGAACCCGTACCTACTGGGCGTCTACGCCCCGGTCCAGGACGAGATCACGGCCGAGAACCTGAAGGTCATCGGGGAGATCCCGAAGGATCTCAACGGTGTCTACCTGCGAAACGGGCCCAACGCGCGGTTCCCGATGAAGGGGCGCTACCACTGGTTCGACGGAGACGGCATGGTGCACGCCGTGCACTTCGACAACGGCACGGCCCGCTACCGGAACCGGTACGTCAGGACCAGGGCGTTCGAGGCGGAGTCGGCCGCCGGGAAGGCGCTGTGGACCGGCGTCATGGAGAGCCCCAAGGGCAACCCGTTCGGCAACACACGCGGGCTCAACCTCAAGGACTCTTCCAACACCGATGTGATCTTCCATCGGGGCAGGATCCTCACGACCTGGTATCTGTGCGGCGCGCCGTACGGCATGGACCCGCTGAGCCTGGAGACGCTCGGCGCCGAGACCTTCCTCGACACGCTGACCGGCGACTTCATGGCGCACCCCAAGGTGGACGAGCGGACCGGGGAGCTGTTCTGGTTCGACTACGGGCCCCGCAGGCCGTACATGCGCTACGGGGTGGTCGGGGCCGGCGGCTGGGTCGAGCACTGCGTGGAGCTGGAGCTGCCGGGGGCGCGGCTGCCGCACGACATGGCGATCACCGCCGACCACGCGATCCTCATGGACCTGCCGCTCTACCAGGACATGGACGCCGCCCGGCAGGGGCGGTACAAGCTGACGTTCGACCGGGAGATGCCCTCGCGCTTCGGCGTCATCCCCCGCCGTGGCCAGGCCCGCGAGATCCGCTGGTTCGAGGCCGAACCCTGCTACATCTACCACGTCGTCAACTCCTGGGAGGAGGACGGGGAGATCGTCATGGACGTGTGCCGGGTGGCACGGCCCGCACCCTCCGGGAGTGGGAGCCCGCTGGCCCGGATGATCTCCTATCTCAAGCTCGACGCCCGGATGTACCGCTACCGGTTCGACCTGCGCACCGGCCGGACGCACGAGGAGTTCGTCGACCCCGACCACAACACCGAGTTCCCCTCGATCGACGCCCGGCGGACCGGCCACAGGTCGCGCTACGCCTACAACGTCTCGGTGAAGGACGCCGCCACCAACCTCTTCGACGGTCTGGTCCGCTACGACAACGTGACCGGCGGCAAGGAGGCCTACTTCTTCGGCGAGCACCGCTACGGCAGCGAGGCCCCGTTCGCCCCTCGTGACGGAGCCACCACCGAAGAGGACGGCTATCTGATCAGCTTCGTCACCGACGAGCGCGAGGGCACCTCCGAGGTGCAGGTCCTCCACGCGGCGAACCTGAACGCCGGGCCGGTCGCCCGGATCCTGCTTCCCCAGCGGGTGCCGCTCGGCTTCCACGCCACCTGGGTGCGCGCGGAGCAACTGAAGGGCCAGGCCGCGTGAGGGCGCCGCGTAAGCTCCCCCGGAGGGTTCGGCGGGAGGCCGGGCGATGACGACCTACCTCTACGACGCGGTCCGGACCCCCCGAGGCAAGGCCAGGCCGGGCGGCGGCCTGGCGGACGTGACGCCGCTGACCATGCTGGAGAGGCTCCTGCACGGCCTGCGCGAGCGGACCGGCGTGGAGCGGGCCGACGACATGGTGATCGGCTGTGCCTCGCAGAACGGCGACCAAGGCGGCAACCTGGCCCGGACCGCCGCGCTGACCGCCGGGTTCGACACCCCGGGCATGACCGTCAACCGCTACTGCACCTCGGGCATCGACGCGGTCCGCACGGCCTTCGCGCTCGTGGAGTCCGGCCAGAGCCGGACCGTGATCGCGGGCGGGGTGGAGTCGGTCTCCCGGGTGCCGATGTTCTCCGACGGCGGGCCGCTGTGGGCCGACCCGGCGGTGGTCGACAGGGTCGGCTCGATTCACATGGGCATCGCGGCCGACGTGGTCGCGACGATCGAGGGCTTCGAGCGCGAGGAGCTCGACGCGTACGGCCTGCGCACCCAGACCCTGGCGGCCCGCGCCTGGGCCGCCGGACGCTACGACCGCTCGCTGCTGTCGGTCAACGACCTCGAACACGACGAGCACGTACGGCCGGGGCTGACCCTGGAGGCGTTCGCCGCGATGGCTCCGGCCTTCGCCGGGCAGGACGACCAGGACGCCATCGTCCGCAGGCACCGCCCCGACCTCGGCGAGATCCGCCACCTGCACACCCGGGGCACCTCTCCCAGCCTGTGCGACGCGGCGGGCCTGATCCTGGTGGGCTCGGAGCCGACCGGCGCCGACCTGGGCCTGCCGCCCCGGGCCAGGATCGTGGCCACCGCGACCGCCACCGCCGACCCCGTCACCATGCTCACCGCGGGCCAGCTCGCGGTCGAGCAGGCCGTCGCCAAAGCCGGTCTGACCCCCGACGACGTCGAGGTCTACGAGTTCGCCGAGGCCTTCGCGGCCCTGTGCCTGAAGTTCCAGAGGGATCTGAAAGTGGATGACGACCGCTTCAACACGGGCGGTGGCACCATCGCGATGGGCCACGCCTTCGGCGCCACCGGCGCCCTTCTCATCGCCGCCTGCCTCGACGAGCTCGATCGCCGTCGGGCCCGCTACGGCATAGCCGCCGTCAGCGGCGCCGCCGGCAGCGGTTCGGCCATCCTCCTGGAGCGTGTGTCATGAGGCTGGGCGTCTCGCTCGGGCTGTGGCAGGACCGGCCCGCCGATGAGGCACTGCTGACCGCGCGGGCGGCCGACGAGCTGGGATACGACGAGGTGTGGGTGGGCGAGATGGCCACCTACGACGCGTTCGCGCTGGCCACGGCGATCGGGCTGAGCACCGGGCGGATCGGGGTCACCGTCGGGCCGCTGGCGGTGGCCGTACGGGACCCCATGATGATCGCCATGGGGGTGGCCTCGGTGGCCGACCTCATCGGCAGGCCGGTGAATGTGGCGGTCGGAACGTCGAGCCCGCTGGTCGTGGAGGGCTGGCACGGGCGGTCCCGGGCGCGGGCGGCGACGGCACTGCGGGAGGCGGTGCAGGCGCTCAGGCCGCTACTCGACGGCGAGAAATCCGATTTTTCGGGCGAATGCCTGAAAAGCCGGGGCTACCATCTCCGGCTCCCCGCACCCCGCTCCGAGCTGACCGTGGCCGCCTTCGGCGCCTCCGCCGTGAAGACCGCCGCGACGGCCGACCGGATGGTGCTCAATCTGATCACCCCGGCCTCCGCCGCCCGCCTGGTGTGCGACCTCCGCGCGGCGTGCGAAGGCACCGTTCCGAGAGTGGCGGCCTGGGTGACGGCCGCCGTCAACCCCGGCCGGGAGGCGATCGACCGGATGCGCCGGGGCATCGTCGGCTATCTGGCCGCGCCCGGATACGGCGAGATGTTCACCGAGGCCGGGTTCGGGGACGTGGTGGAGTTCGCCAGGACCCGGCCGCACCCTCGCGAGCTCCTGGCGGCCATCCCCGAAGGGCTGCTGGAGTCGGTCGCCCTGCTCGGCGACGTGGACGCGATCCGCGAGCGCCTCGCCGCCTACGCCGAGGCGGGCGTGGACGAGGTCGCCCTGGTCCCCGCCAGCACCGACGCCGACCCCGGCGGCGTCGCGACCCTCAAGGCCCTCGCCGGATAATCACGATATATCTCGGTTGGAACCCGCCGGTGAGCCCGCACGTTGAACAGGCGACGCAGAATGAGAACCAGGCGGGGCGTCGGCTCCGCGTTCGGAGGGATGCTGAGGATGTCACCCGTCCAGAAATACGCGATCGGGGCCGGGGTAGCGGTCGTCCTGTCCTGGCTGATCCTGCCCGGCTGGCTGACCCTGCTGATCGTCCTGGGCGTCATCGCCGCCCCGGTCGTCGGCTACCTGATGCTCGACCCGTCACAGCGCGAGCGGCTCAAGCGCGCCCGCAGGCGCGGCATCGGCCGCTGACACGCGCCCGGAGGTTCGGCTCGAAGGTCCACCCCGCCGGCTGACAGCCGGCGGGGCGGATCCGTCGGCGACGTTCCGGGCCGGGCGGGCCCTGAGCACGACGGGCCCTGAGCAGGGCGGACCCTGAGCACGACGGACCCTGAGCAGGGCGGGTCAGGCCGGGGCCGCCGCCAGCTCGGTCTCCACGCGCCGGGTGACCTTGCGCTCGAAGACGAACGACAGCAGCGGCACGGTGCCCGCGAGCATCACACCCAGGACGTACGACCACGACCAGCGGGCCTTCATGCCCAGGTTCATCGTGGCCACCAGGTAGAGCATGTAGAGGAAGCCGTGGATCGGAGAGACGATCTTCGACGGGCCCTCGATGCCGAACCCGTACCTGAGCACGATGCACGTGACGAGGACGAGCAGCATCGTGCCGACGATGTACGCCAGGATGCGGAAGGGCTTGAGAGCGGATTCCACGGTCATCTACCTCGGTCTGGGAGTTCGGACACTAAACGATATGCGGGGTCAGACTGCGGCCGGTTCGGGTCCGGGTTCCTGTCCGGCCGTACGGCCGCGCAGCAGGTCGCGCAGGAAGTGCCACCACATGAAGACCGCGAACAGCCCGAAGATCCACCACTGGGCGGCGTAGGCGAGGTTGCGCCAGGTCAGCACGCCGCCCTCGGTCGGCGCGGGCACGCTCACCGGCTTGGCCGCGACGGCCGGGGCGGGCGACTGCGCGGTGGCCACCACGAACCCGTCACGCAGCTTCGTGCCCGGCCACAGGTTGATCAGCTCGGCCGACGAGATGGTCAGCACCTGCCCCGGCGGCAGCTGCCGGGGCCGGCGCTGCACGCTGTCGGTGGCCTCCGAGGGCTGTAGCCGCCCGGTGACGGTCACCTTGCCCGCCGGTACGGCGACGGCCGGATCGCCGGCCTTGGGCACCCAGCCGCGCACGACAGGGATCGAGGTGCCGTCGCCCAGATCCAGTGAGGTGAGCAGCCACAGGCCCGCATCCCGCTCGGCCACCAGGAGCTGCTTGGACTGCTCGAAGATCCCTTCCGCCGTCACCCGGCGGCCGACCGCCTCGCTCGTCATGTGCTTACCGGTCTGGGTGAGGGTGCCGATCGCCACCGGAGCGGGATCCAGCGCCGCGCGAGGCTTGCCCGAATCCTCGAAGACGCCGAGCTGCCACCGGCCGAGCAACCCACACACGACAAGCGCCCCGACCATGAGCAGGTGAAGCACCAGCGCACGAGGAGACAACAGGATCCGGAGCATGACACCACGCTATCCGCCCGGTTCCGCGGTCCCGCCCTCAGCATCGCACTTGACCGCACCACCGGCCTCAAACGTCACGGCCCTCAACGAAAGTGCACAAAACGGTGTCGAGGGGGCATGCCATATCGCTAGAGTCGACCCCATGTCTGATCCCCAGATTGACCCGGCCGGCAACACCCAGCAGTTCCGCGCGTTCGCGCAGCGGAAGGAGCCGGAGGCCGCAGCCCAGGGACGGTCGCCTGTCGTGCCGATCGTGGTGGTGCTCGCGGTGCTGGTCGTCGCCGCCGTGGCCGCCTACCTGCTCCTTTAGAACCGCACAACCAATCGCAGCGCCGGAGGCACCGCCCTCGGCGCTTTTCGCGTTCCCGGGAAAGGGGCATACCGACTAGTCGGTGTGAGGCGGCTCACCCCATCCCGCGTATGGACGACATGGGAATCCACTGGCTACATTGGACTCAGCGTCCAATAGTACGGCACATCCCCTTCACCGAGGCCGAGCCGTACGACCGAAGGCTCCAGGTCCGTGCCGCCACCAGGGAAGCCAGCGAGGAGACCGCATGAGCACCCGCCCGGGAATAACGATCATCGGCTCCGGTTTCGCCGGGCTGGGCATGGCGATCAAGCTGAAGGAAGCCGGCTACCACGACTTCGTGATCCTGGAGAAGGCGGCCGACCTGGGCGGCACCTGGCGGGACAACACCTATCCCGGTTGCACCTGCGACGTCCCCTCGCACATGTACTCCTTCTCCTTCGCGCTCAACCCGAACTGGTCGCGCATGTTCTCCCCCCAGGCCGAGATCTGGGACTACATGCGGGCATGCGTCGCCAGATACGGCCTGGCACCGCATTTCCGGTTCGGCAAGGAGGTCGTCGGGCTGGAGTACGACGACGCCGGCAACCACTGGCGGGTGAGCGTCGGCGACGGCGAGACGTTCACCACCAACGCGGTGGTCTCCGGCATCGGCGCGCTGCACGTGCCCTCGTTCCCCGAGATCCCGGGCCGCGAGAGCTTCCGGGGGCCCTCGTTCCACTCGGCCGAGTGGGACCACTCGGTGGACCTGACCGGCAAGCGGGTCGCGGTGATCGGCACCGGCGCCTCGGCCATCCAGTTCGTGCCGCAGATCGCCAAGCAGGTCTCCCGGCTGCACCTGTTCCAGCGGACACCCCCGTGGATCCACGGCAAACCCGACTTCCCCATCTCGCCCCGGATGAGAAAGGCGCTCGCCCTCCCCGGCGCGGCCCGGGCACTGCGCAACTCGATCTACTGGGTGCTGGAGACCCGCGCGCTCGGCTTCACCATCGACCCCCGCCTGATGAAGGCCCACAAGGCGATGGCCCTGCGCCACCTGGCCAGGCAGGTCCCCGACCCCGTGCTGCGCGCCAAGCTGACCCCGGACTACACGATCGGCTGCAAGCGCATCCTGATCTCCAACGACTACTACCCCACCCTGACCAGGGACAACGTCGAGCTGATCACCGACGGGGTGGCCGAGATCCGGGAGAACTCGATCATCGACTCCACCGGCGGGGAGACAGAGGTGGATGCGATCGTCTACGGCACCGGCTTCAAGGTCACCGACGCGCTCAACGAACAGCGGATCGTCGGCAGGAACGGCCGGAAGATCCAGGAGGCCTGGCAGGACGGCATCGAGGCCTACTACGGGATCGCCACCGCCGGGTTTCCCAACCTGTTCTTCCTGCTCGGCCCCAACACCGGGCTGGGCCACAACTCGGTCGTCTTCATGATCGAATCTCAGATCCGCTACGTGGTCGACTGCCTCCGGCTGCTGTCGAAGACCAGGGCCAGGGCCCTGGACGTCCGGCCCGAGGTCCAGCGCACGTTCAACGACCGCCTCCAGCGCCGCCTGCACGGCCTGGTCTGGAACGAGGGCGGCTGCCGAAGCTGGTACCTGGACGAGCACGGCGTCAACCGGACGGTCTGGCCGGGCTTCACCTTCGAATACTGGGCCCGCACCCGGAAGGTGAGGCCCGAGGCCTACGAGCTCATCCACTGACCGCGCCGGTCACCGGCCCCCGGGAACCCGCCGGAAACCGGTGCCGTGGGGGTGGCCCGGGTGCGAGCAGGAGAACCATCCACCTCGGGCGATCCTCCTACTCGTCACGTCCCGGGAAAGACCTACCGGTGCTCGCTCATCACCAGGGCGCTGCCACCACCTCTCCTGCCGGGCTCGGCGACGGCCTGGAGCTGCCCGCCGGGGAGGAACTCGACGGCGGTGGCCGCGCCGATCTCGGGACTCAGCGCGAAGCTGTGTCCCCGGAGCGTGAGCTCGGCGCCGTAGCGGTCCAGGAAACCCTGCTCGGCCTGAGTCTGGGCGGTGTTGCGCTGGGTGGCTCGAGGGGCGGCCAGCGCGTCCGGCAGTGGCATGCCGAGATCCCAGCGGTTGACCAGGATCTGCAGCACGGTGGTGATGATGGTGGAACCGCCCGGCGAGCCCAGCGCGAGCAGCGGCCTGCCCTCGTCCAGGACGATCGTCGGGGCCATCGAGGAGCGGGGGCGCTTGCCGGGCCCGGGGAGGTTGGGGTCACCGGGGGCGGGACCGGCGGTGAAGTCGGTCAGCTCGTTGTTGAGCAGGAAGCCCCGGCCGGGGACGACGATGCCGTTGCCGCCGGTGGACTCGATGGTGATGTTGTAGGCGACCACGTCGCCCCACCGGTCCGTCACGACCAGATGGGTGGTCTCCGGTCCCTCGGCGGCCGTCTCCGTGCTCTGCCCCCCGGGCGTGGCCTGGCACGGCTCGTAGGTCCCGTCGGGGTTGCCCGGCGCGGCCGGGTGGGCCATCGCCCGCTCGCCGATCATGCAGGCGCGCTCCTTGGCGAAGCCGTCGGACAGCAGCTCCTTCAGCGGCACACCCGGGATGTCGCCGACATACTTGTTACGGTCCGCGAAGGAGAGCCGGGAAGCCTCCAGATACTCGTGCACGCCGATCTTGGGCAGGGCTTCCAGGATGTTGAGCGCCTCACCGACCGTCGAGCCGCCCGAGGACGGGGGCGCCATGCCGTACACATCCATGCCCTTGTAGGTCATCATCGTGGGCGGCCGCTCCAGCGCCCGATAGGCCTTCAGGTCGGACAGCTCCATCAGGCCGGGCCGCACGTTGCGGGTGGACCCGGGCGTGACCGGCGGGCTCTTCACCGTGGCCACGACCTCCGAGCCGAGCTGCCCGCCGTACAGCCAGTCGCCGCCCCGCTTGCCGAGCTGACGGTAGGTGTCGGCGAGTTCGGGGTTGCGGAAGGTGGAGCCGACCGGCGGCGGGGCACCGCCCGGAAGATAGAGCTTGGCGGTGGAGGTGAAGTCCTTGAACCGGGCGACGTTGGCGGCGGTCTGGTCGTAGAAGGTCTGGTCGACCGTGAACCCCCTGGAGGCGACCTCGATCGCGGGCTTGAGCGCCTGCCGGAGAGAGATCGTGCCGAACCGGCGCAGGGCCAGCTCCCACTGCGCCACGCTCCCGGGCACCCCGGCCGACAGCCCGCTGGTGACCGCCTGGTCGAACGGGATGCCCTCCAGGGAGGTCGCGGTCATCGCCCGCGGCGCCGTCTCCCGGCCGTCGATCGTGTGGACCTTCTTGCGCCGGGCGTCGTAGTAGACGATGAACCCGCCTCCGGCCAGCCCTGCCGAGTAGGGCTCGGTCACCCCCAGCGTGGCCGCCGCCGCGACCGCGGCGTCCATCGCGTTGCCGCCCCGGCGCAGCACCTCCAGCGCGGCTTTGCTCGCGTCCAGGTCGACGGTCGCGACCGCCCCGCCGTACCCCTCGGCGACGGGTTTCTTCTCCGCCTGCTCCACCGGCGACGCCCGCTCCACCGACGACGCCGCCGCCGGGGGCGGCACGAGTAAGATCGAGCTCCCGGTCAGGATCCCGGCGAGCGGTAAGGCTAAACGACGAGTGATCATGATGGCCTCCCACAGACAGCTTGTCTCAGCTCGCCTGCCGTGTCAGCCCCCGGGCTACCACCGGCGACGTATTTCCGTCTCCGTCCGCGGGTGGACGCGCAGGTCGGCGCAGGGAACGTAGGGTGCCGGACGTGCGTGCCAAACCCCGCTGGACAGACCCGCTGCTCCCGCTGCTCCTGGGAGTCCTCCAGGTCCTGATGACCCAGCAGGCGGAGGCGAACCAGCACGACCGCGTCCCGGCGGACCTGCTCGGAAACGCGCTGCTGGTGGCCGGGCCGCTCACCCTGACCGCACGGCGCCGCCACCCCGTGCTCACCCTGGTCACCACCCTGGTCACGACCTTCGCCTTCATCCTCCGGGGCCACGCCTACGGCCCGATCTTCTTCAGCCCGGCCATCGCGCTCTACAACGCCGTCGTCCTCGGCCACCGGCGCGCCGTCTGGGCGATATCGGCCGCGACCTTCGCGTTCTTCGTCGTCTACACCACCAGGCTGGCTCCCGTACCCAGCCCCGGGCTGTGGCACACGCTCGCGATAGCGGCGGTCATGGGGGTCATCCTGGCGCTGGGCGAATTCACCCGGGCCAGGAGGGAACGGCTGGCCGAGCACGAACGGGTGGTGGTCGAGGAGGCCCGGCGGCAGACCAGCGAGGAGCGGCTGACCATGGCCCAGGAACTGCACGACGTGCTGGCGCACAACATCTCCCTCATCCACGTGCAGGCCTCCACCGCCCTGCACCTGATCGACGACCACCCCGAGCAGGCCCGCACCGCCCTCACCACGATCAAACAGGCGTCCAAGGACGTGCTGACCGAGATGCGCTCGGTGCTCAGCGTGCTGCGCGACGGCGCGCCCCGCTCCCCGGCAGCCGGTCTGGAGCGGCTGGACGACCTCATCGAGCGCAGCGGGCTCACGGTCACCAAGCAGGTCTCCGGCCGGGTCAGGCCGCTGCCGTCCGGCGTGAACCTGGCCGGATACCGCATCGTGCAGGAGGCGCTCACCAACGTCACCCGGCACGCGCCCGGGTCTGCGGTCACGACCCTGCTGGAGTACGGCCCGCGCGAGCTGACCATCCAGGTCACCGACACGGGCGGCGGCGTCCCCGGAGAGAGCCTGGGCAGCGGCAACGGCATCCCCGGCATGCGGGAGCGGGCCTCCGCCCTCGGCGGCACCCTGACCGCCCGACACCATGGACGGGGCTTCCGCGTCGAGGCGCGGCTGCCCATCCCGGAGGAGACCGCATGATCAAGATTGTTCTCGCCGACGACCAGGCGCTGGTCAGAGCGGGATTTCGGGCACTGCTCGACGCCCAGCCGGGGATGACCGTGGTGGCCGAGGCCGCCGACGGGGCGCAGGCCCTGCGGCTGGCCGCCGAGCACGAACCCGACGTCGTCCTGATGGACATCCGGATGCCGGGCATGGACGGCCTGACCGCCACCCGGGAGATGCCCCCGGGACCGAAGATCATCATCTTGACGACGTTCGAGCTCGACGAATACGTCTTCGAGGCCCTCAGGAACGGCGCCAGCGGCTTCCTGGTCAAGGACACCGAACCGGCCGAGCTGATCCAGGCCGTCCGCGTCGTCGCCGCCGGCGACGCCCTGCTCTCCCCCAGCGTGACCCGGCGCCTGATCGCCGAGTACGCCAGCCGCGCCAAGCAGCCCCACTCCTCCCGGGACCTCGCACCGCTCACCGACCGCGAACGCGAGGTCCTCGCCCTGGTCGGCACGGGCATGACCAACGACGAGATCGCCCAGAAGCTCTTCATGAGCCCCGCCACCGCGAAGACCCACGTCAGCCGCGCCATGATGAAGCTGCACGCCCGCGACCGCGCCCAGCTCGTCGTCATCGCCTACGAGTCCGGCCTGGTCCGCCCCGGCTGGGTCTAGACCCTCTTTGCGAAAACCTCGCCCTTCGATGATCCGCTTGAGATACTCGGCGTGTTCATGGGAACACGAAGGGAAACCATACTCATGGTCATGACATCACGACGGCGTCCCGCCGACCTGAGGCCCTCCCCCGAGACCGCGTCCCAGCCCCTGCCCGGCACGGCACGCGAGCTCTTCGACGCGCTCCCGCAACTGCCCGGGCTCCGCACCGAAGTCATCGACGGGAGACTGATAGTGAGCCCGGTAGGCACCCCCGAGCACGGCTGGCTGGCGATGCTCCTCGCGTACGAACTGCACGAGCTGGTCATGAAGCGCAACTGGCAGACATATGCCGGCAACGTCGACGTCTGCATCGACGGCCCCCGCGACCCCGTCGAGCCGGACTTCGTCCTGGCCCCGGCCGACTGCCCCCGGTGGGGAGATCGCGAGCTGCTGTCCTCCGGCCTGCTCATGGTCGCCGAGATCGTGTCGCCCGGCAGCGTCGTCGACGACCGCGACAGGAAACCCGACCTCTACGCCGGCGGCCTGGTTCCCGTCATGCTCCTGATCGACCCGGTCGCCACGCCCGCCATCGTGACCGTTTTCAGCGACCCGAAGGGTGGCGAGTACCAGACCGTCTCCCGCGTCGCCATGGGCAGCCCGCTCCACCTCCCCGATCCGGTCGACTTCACCCTGGACACCTCGGTCTTCGACAAGGCCCTGGGCACCCGCTAGCCGGGCCGTACGCCGCACCAAGCCTCCCGATGGGACCGTACGTCGGCTTCGTCGGCTTCGTCTGAGCGCTCCCGGAACACAAGTCGATGATTACGCTCCGCTGCCGCCCGATTACATGCCACCCTGTGCTTTGTCTCAGGGAGGAGGGTTGCATGAGGTGGTGGCCGGGTGATCCGGAGGCGGCTGCGGCGCTGGTGCCCGCCCCCCGGAGCACCGAGCGCGAGACCGGGGACGACACCGACGGCGAAGCCGCCCTGCTGCTGGCCGCGCACGGCGGCGACGCGCAGGCCGCGCACCTGCTCGGCCGTCACTTCGCGCAGCAGGGCGACCGCTCGGCGGCACGGCACTGGTGGGAGCGGGCGGCTGCCGGAGGCAACATGGACAGCGCCTACAACCTCGGCGTCTGGCATGAGAAGCACGGCAGCCTGGAAGAGGCCGTGAGGTGGTACGAACTGGCCGCGGGCACCGGCGACGCCGAGGCCGCGGTCAATCTGGCCACGCTCCTGCTTGAGCAGCTCGGCGACGTGCCCGCGGCCCGGCGGTGGTTCGAGGTGGCGGCCCAGGCGGGCTGCCGGTCCGCCGCCCGGCGGCTCGCGCTGATCTGCGAGGACGCCGGTGAGTCGAAGGCCGCCGGGGAGTGGCATCGCAGGGCGGCGATGGACGGCAACCTGACCTCCGCCTATGACCTGGGTTTCATCGCCTACGCCCTCGGCGAGGAAGACGAGACGCTGCGCTGGTGGGAGCTGGCGGCCCGGGGCGGGCACGCCGACGCGGCCTACCACCTCGGCCTGTTCCTGCGGGCCAACCAAGACCCGGAAGGCGCCGAGGCGTTCTACCGGCTGGCCGCCAAGAACGAGCATCCCGGGGCCGCGTCCCAGCTCGGCGGGATCGCGCTGTCCCGTGGCGACCTGCGCACCGCCCGCGCTTGGTTCGAGCGGGCCGCCCACACCGGGCGGATCGAAGACCAGCGCACGGCCGGGTTCGTGTGCGTGGAGCTGAGCGACTCGCGGGCGGCCAGTCACTGGTTCGGCAGGGCCGCGGCCGGGGGCGACCCGGAGGCGGCCTTCAACTTCGGGCTGCTGCTCATCGCCGAATACAACGACCTGCGGGGCGGCCAGCACTGGTTCCGCCAGGCGGCACAGGCCGGGCACCGCCGGGCGGCGGCCGAGCTGGCCTCGCTGCTGTCGGCGACCGGGTTCTCCGGCGAGGCCGAGCAGTGGCTGTCGAATCCGCCGTCCCCGATCTGGGACCGGGCCGCCGAGCCCGAGCTCATCGCCCGCGCCGAGCTGACCGCGGCCACCGTGGCCCGGCGGGGAGGAACCCCGCTGAAGGTCGGCGATCTCACCGAGATTCTCGGAACCTGGGATCTGGTCACCCGGCCGCTGCGCGACCACACCGACGTCACGGCCTGGCTGACCGAGCGGAGCGGGCTGCACCCGGGCGCGATCGAGCACCTGGCCTCGGTCCGGGCCTCGCTGTTGCGCCCCGGCAGCGCTCCCTGGCCGGCTCCCGCCGAGGTCGAGCGCGTTCTGGCCACCGCCCGCGCCCTGCGCTCAAGCTGGTCGATGTGACCGGGTCGGTCACCATGCGCACCGCGTCCGGCATAAGCGCCGTGTCCTGATACGCATCGCCTGATACGCATCGTGTCCTGATATGCGCCGTCTCCTGACAGGCATCGTGTCCTGGATACGCACCGCGCCCCACGCTCGCGGGAGCGTGGGGCGCGGGGCCGTACAAGGACCGGAACTAGGCGGCGATCACCTGGGAGACCGGCACGAAGGGCAGGTCGAGGGAGATCGCGACCTGCTCGTTGGTGAGCTGGCCCGCGTGGGTGTTGAGGCCCAGGGCGAGGGCGGGGTCCTGCTGGAGCGCGGACTTCCAGCCCAGGCCGGCCAGCTTGACCGCGTAGGGCAGCGTCGCGTTGGTCAGCGCGTAGGTGGAGGTGTTGGCCACCGAACCCGGCATGTTGGCCACGCAGTAGAAGATCGAGTTGTGGACCTGGTAGGTCGGCTCGGCGTGCGTGGTCGGGCGGGAGTCCTCGAAGCAGCCACCCTGGTCGATGGCGATGTCGACGAGCACGGAGCCCGGCTTCATGCGGGAGACCAGCTCGTTGGAGACGAGGGTCGGGGCCTTGGCGCCCGGGATCAGCACCGCGCCGATGACCAGGTCGGCCTCAAGGACCTCCTTCTCGATCGCGTAGGAGGTCGAGACGAGGGTCTTCATGCGGCCCTGGTAGATGGCGTCGATGTAGCGCAGGCGGTCGACGTTGAGGTCGAGGACCGTGACGTCCGCGCCCATGCCGACCGCGATCTGCGCCGCGTTGAGACCGGAGACGCCGGCGCCGATGACGACGACCTTGGCCGGGGCCACACCGGGCACACCACCGGGCAGCACGCCGCGGCCGCCGTTGAAGCGCATCAGGTTGTAGGCGCCGACCTGCGGGGCCAGGCGGCCCGCGACCTCGGACATCGGGGCGAGCAGCGGCAGGGTGTTGCCGACCTGGACGGTCTCGTACGCGATGCCGGTGACCTGCTGCTTGAGCAGGGCGTCGGTGCACTCGCGGCCGGCCGCGAGGTGCAGGTAGGTGAAGAGCACCTGACCGGCACGCATGCGGTGGTACTCCTCGGCGATCGGCTCCTTGACCTTGAGGATCATCTCGGCCTCGCCCCACACCTCGTCGGCGGTGTCGAGGATCTTGGCTCCGGCGAAGAGGTAGTCCTCGTCGGGGAGGTGCGAGCCGAGGCCCGCGCCGCGCTGGACGTAGACGTCATGGCCGTGACGGACCAGTTCGTGCACGCCCGCCGGGGTTGCGGCGACGCGGTACTCGTGGTTCTTGACCTCGGCGGGCACGCCGATCTTCATAAGGGTTCCTTTCAGAGTTTCAACGGGGTGTCAGAACGCAGGGTCGAACGGGTGCGATTCACGCTTCGGTGAACCGTACGACGTGGAGCACTACAGCCGGCTCCACGCCTCCGTCAACACGGAGCGGAGAATCGACTCGATCTCGTCGAACTCCTTGGGACCGCAGATGAGCGGCGGAGCGAGCTGGACCACGGGGTCGCCGCGGTCGTCGGCGCGGCAGTACAGACCCGCGTCGTAGAGCGCCTTGGACAGGAAGCCGCGGAGCAGGCGCTCGGACTCGTCCGCGTTGAAGGTCTCCTTGGTCGCCTTGTCCTTGACGAGCTCGATGCCCCAGAAGTAGCCGGAGCCGCGCACGTCGCCGACGATCGGCAGGTCGAGGAGGCGCTCAAGGGTGGAGCGGAAGACCGGCTCGTTACGAGTCACGTGGCCGAGCAGGTCCTCGCGCTCGAACAGGTCGAGGTTGGCCAGGGCGACCGCGGAGGAGACGGGGTGGCCGCCGAAGGTGTAGCCGTGGGCGAACATCTCGGTGCCGTCCTTGAACGGCTCGAAGAGGCGGTCCGAGGCGATCATGGCGCCGATCGGCGAGTAGCCGCTGGTCATGCCCTTGGCGCAGGTGATGATGTCCGGGACGTAGTCGAACTTCTGCCCGCCGAACATGGTGCCGAGGCGGCCGAAGGCGCAGATGACCTCGTCGGAGACGAGCAGGACGTCATATTCGTCGCAGATCTCGCGCAGGCGCTGGAAGTATCCGGGCGGCGGCGGGAAGCAACCACCGGCGTTCTGCACCGGCTCGACGAAGACGGCGGCCACGGTGTCCGGGCCCTCCATCTCGATGGCCCGGGCGACGCGCTCGGCGGCCCAGTGGCCGTACTGCTCCGGGGTCATGCCGGGGACGCCGGTGATCTCGTCGGCGCGGTAGTGGTTGGTGTTCGGCACCCGGACCGAACCCGGGACCAGCGGCTCGAACATCTGCTTGAAGGCCGGGATGCCGGTGATCGACAGGGCTCCCTGCGGGGTGCCGTGGTAGGCGATCTGGCGGCTGATGACCTTGTGCTTGAGCGGCTTGCCGATCAGCTTGAAGTACTGCTTGGCGAGCTTCCACGCGGTCTCGACGGCCTCACCGCCACCGGTGGTGAAGAAGACGCGGTTGAGGTCACCCGGGGTCTCTGCGGCCAGACGGTGGGCCAGCTCGACGGCCTTGGGGTGGGCGTAGGACCAGAGCGGGAAGAACGCCAGCTCCTGAGCCTGCTTGGCGGCGGCCTCGGCCAGCTCGCTGCGCCCGTGCCCCGCCTGGACCACGAACAGACCGGCGAGACCGTCGAGGTAGCGCTTGCCGTGCACGTCGTAGATGTAGGCGCCTTCGCCCCGCACGATCATCGGCACCTCGGCGCCCTTGGCGGAGCTGTGACGGCTGAAGTGCATCCACAGGTTGTCCTGAGCGGCCTGCATGAGCGAGGTCACGTCGGTGTTTTCGGGGTGGGTCATTGCTATCTTCCCTCGATGTCTGGGCTCCTCACAGTGTGCATGCCCAGATGACATCTTGCCAAGTGAAAGCGTGGCAACATAGTGCAAGAACTTCGGAATCCGCAAATACCACACGTAACAACAACGAAATCCGCGACCGAAATTCGGGCGTGTCCGGACCCTGCGTGACCTCGGGCCCCACCTGCCGGAATCATCATGTGCTGAAATCAGACGGAGGCACGGCCGTGAGCGGCCGTGATCCATTAAGACCGACCAATATCGAGATGCGGGGTAAAGTCGTGACTCCTGACGAGATCGAGGGTGCCGTCGCCGCGGGCCTGCCCCAGGCGATCGAAGACCTCAAGCGGCTCGTCGCCATCCCTTCGGTGGCTTTCCCCGGCCACCCCGAGGAACCGGTGTATGCGGCCGCCGCGGCGACCGAGGAACTGCTGCGCAGCGCCGGGCTGCCGCATGTCCGGCAGATTCCGGTGGAGGGAAGCTTCCCCGCCGTCTACGCCGAGGCTCCGGCCCCGCCCGGTGCGCCGACCGTGTTGCTCTACGCGCACTATGACGTGCAACCCGCGGGCGACCCCGCGCTGTGGCGCACCCCGGCCTTCGAGCCGACGGAGATCGACGGCGCCATCTACGGCCGCGGCGCCGCCGACGACAAGTCCGGCGTCATCTCCCACGTCGCCGCGCTGCGCGCCTTCCAGGGGCGTTTCCCGGTGGGCGTCAAGGTGATCATCGAGGGCCAGGAGGAATACGCCGGGGAGCGCCTGGAGGCCTTCGTCGAGCGCAACCCCGAGCTGTTCCGCGCCGACGCGATCGTCGTCGCCGACACCGGCAACCCGAGCGTGGGCGACCCGGCGGTGACGACCTCGCTGCGCGGCATGGGCGGGTTCACCATCGAGGTGCGCACCCTGAAGGACTCGGTGCACAGCGGCTCGTTCGGCGGCGCCGCCCCGGACGCCCTCGCGGCGCTGATCCGGATGCTGGCCGCCCTGCACGACGACCACGGGGACATCCGCGTCCCCGGCCTGCCGCGCGGCTCCTTCCTCGGCTCCGGCCCCACGGAGGAGGAGTTCCGGGCCACCGCGGGCGTGCTCGACGAGGCCTCCCTGGTCGGATCGGGCACGCTGGCCGACCGGCTGTGGGCCTCCTACGCCATCACGGTCACCGGCCTCGACGTGCCGACCGTCTCCGGTGCCATCAACGCGGTCCAGGCGGTCGCGCGAGCCCGGGTGACCGTGCGCGTTCCTCCGGCGGGCGACCCGAAGACGACCGTGGACGCCGTGGTGGACTTCCTCAAGCAGGTCGCCCCCTGGGGCGTCCGGGTGGACGTCACCGACTACGTGCTGGGCTCCGGCTACCAGGCGGACTCCGGCGGTACGGCCCGCGCCGCGCTGAACAAGGCGATGGAGCACGCCTTCGGCCGCCCGCCGCGCGACATCGGCGCCGGCGGCTCGATCCCGCTGGTCTCCACGCTCGTCAAGCAGTTCCCGGCCGCCTCGATCCTCCTCTTCGGCGCCGAGGACGAGGGCGCCTCGATCCACGCGCCCAACGAGCGGATCAACCTGGAGGAGCTGCGCCGCACGGTCCTGGCGGAGGCACTCTTCCTCCAGGAGTACGGCTCCACGACCGTCTGAGCAGGAGTACGGCTCCACAACGGGCCAAAGGGGAAAACGGCGGCAAGCCCACTCACCATCCGGGTGGGCTTGCCGCCCACCGCCCGCCGCCCCATGCTCACGGTCCTCGCCATCAGCGCGCTACGCGCGATCCACGCTCGGGCAGCGTCCCCCAGGGGGCTGTCGCCCCCTTCGACCCCCGAACGAGGGGCTGCGCCCCTCGCGCTCCCCGCTGCGCCAACAACACGCCACATCCCGCCGACGACCACCACGAGAACGCCCGGATGCAATGTTCCCGGGCACAAACTCATCATCTGCGAACAGCCGTACCGTCACCGCAACAAAAATCGTTACTGCGGCCTCGGCGGCGCCAACGTCAAGCTAGGACCCGTCCGAACGGTCCTGCCCGACGGGTCTGACACGAGGCTACTCTCAGCGCTCGCCAATCTGTACAGACTTCTATATAGTTCTGTGTATGACTGTTCTCCATGACGCGACCGAACTCACGGTCACCGAGGCCGCGCAGCGCGGGGTGGCCCGGCTGGTGGCGGATGCGGAGCAGGGAACCGACCTAGTGGTGACCCGCCGACATCAGCCGGTCGCCGCCGTTGTGAGCATCCGGCGCCTCAGCGAGCTGGAGGAGGCCGCGGCGGATCTGCGCGATCTGGCGCTGGTTCTCGTGCGGGCGGCCACGGACACCGGGCGGCGGACATCGATCGACGACGTGCTTTCCGCCTTCGGGCACACCCGGGAGTCGCTGGCCGCGCTTCCGGACGAGGACGAATAACGGTGTCCGACGTCGTATTCACCGATCCAGCCATCGACGATCTCCGCAGGATCGGACCGGACGCCGTACCCAAGATCCTCAAAAAGATCCTTCTGCTCCTGGAGAACCCCGAGGCCGGTTACCCGCTGGGCGGAGAACTGACCGGATTTCGCAAGCTCGTCGTGGGCCGGAACACCTGGCGGGTCGTCTACCGGATCACTGAGGACAAGGCGATTGAGATCTGCGAGATCTGGGCCGTCGGGGAGAGGGCCGACGCCGAGGTCTACGCCGAAGCCAAGGCGCGGGTCCGGGAAGCGGGTGGTTCACGTCCCGAGGTCGTCCGTCTCGGCGAGGTCATCGACCGCCTCGGAGCCCTGACCGATCACATCCATGTCGACGAGCCGCCTGCGTGGGAGCCGGTTCCCGACTGGCTCGCCGACCGTTTGATCTACACGGCGGGCATGACCCGCGAGGAGGTGGCGGCACTCGATCTGGAGAAGGCCGTCGACCTTTGGGCGGAGTTCTGTTCGAACCCGCGTTAGCCCGCGCCCGTTGCCCAGAAGCCGGAACGCACGCCTCGGAACCAGCCGACGTGGGCTGCTGCGGCCTCGGTGGCACCGGGGTCGCGTGTCCGGTCAGCGACCCCGCCCGCTCACTTGTTGATCGTGTTGAACGTCGCCAGCGCCACGATCACCGCGTCGGCCGGAGGTAGCCCTTTCGGGTTCGTCCGGCATCCGGTAGGCACTGCGGATCCGGTCGCCGGTTTGCCGTGCCGACTCAGGAGCGTCAGCGAAGCGTGTGCTCATCGGGGTGGTGACTACGTGAACCCGCCATCCGGCTTCCTGCACGAGCAGCACGAGGCGGTGAATGTCGGCAGCCAGAGGCTCGGAGTGCTTCGGCCGGCCGCCGGGGATCGAGAGCCTCGACAAGCCGCCACCCCGTTCGGCCAGCACGATACTAAAACGTACGTAATTAAAACGGACGTATCTAGAACGAGTGATAACCGGCGATCTTTCCGCTACCGTGACATCCCAGTCAAGGCCGAGGCGACCGACAAGCACCCGGCCCAGGTCGAGGTCTACTACGAGGAGATCGTTGTCGGCTTCTGGACCAAGGTCGCGTTCTCCGGCGCCGTTCCACAGAAGCGGGTCAACGAGCTTCTGGAGCGGGTCATCAAGCTTCAGGACGCCGTGAAGTTCGCCCGCGAGGAGGCGAACGGCATCGAGGTCACCGACCAGAGCATCGGCGAGAAGGTGTTCGGCTACCTGCTGAGGTAGCCGCCGAAGCCTCCCCCGAATCATCAGTCCAACCGCATTCGACCACCGTACGGCTGACGCTCAGCACGCAGGCATGAGCCACGGGTAACCCCTACTCACTCTCGATCGGAACCAGACCCACCTGGAGCGGGCCGCCTGACTCGACCTTGATGCCGTTCGCGTCCCGGCCTGCCGGGAGGCCTGGTTGAACGGTTCCATAGCGGGAAGCAGGCCCCACCGGTCGCCGGTGGGGTTTTTGCGCGTGATATTTTTGTACTGACCGGTCAGTTCAAAGATAGTGAGGGTGCGGTGTTCCACGGGGTCGCGGTGCACGCGGTGGGTCTGTCCCTGAAAGGCGCGCACGGGTGGGTCTACCGCGACGTCGGCGTCGATGCCGGGCCGGGCAGCCTCACGGCCGTCACCGGACAGGCCGGCAGCGGGCGGACGAGCTTGCTCCTGACCCTGGCGGGACGGATGAAACCCACCGAGGGCACGCTCACCGTCGCGGGGCGGTCCAAGCCCAGGGCGATCGGCCGGGTCGCCGCGCTCGGCCTCGTCGACGGGGTGAACGACCTGGAGAAGGCGCTGTCGGTCCGCGAGCACCTGCACGAGCGCGCCCGGGGCTTTTTCTGGGGTAAGCGGCAGGCCGCGCAGGCCCAGAACGCTCTGGTCCTGGCGGGGCTGGACATGTCTTCCGACGACCGGGCCCTGATCCGCGACCTCAGCCGGGAGCAGCAGGTGCGGCTCGGAATCGCGCTCGCGCTGCTCGACGAACCCGGGCTGCTGGTCCTCGACAACGTGGACATCGGCCTCGCCCAGGACCGGCAGGACGAACTCTGGGCGACTCTGGAGGACCTGGCGGGCCGAGGCCTGACCATCATCGCGTCGTGCACCGAAAGCGAGCTGGCGACGGCGGTGCGTCTGTCGTCGGCGGAGCCGGTGGTGGAACCGGCGGAAGCGGCGGAACCGGTGGGACTGATGGAGCTGATGGAACCAGTGGGATCGGCCGAACTCGCCGAACCCGCCGAACCCGCCGAGCAGGTCGACGAGGTCGAGGAAGCCGTGGTGTCGCAGGCCGTACCAGACCCGGCGGAAACGGCCCCGGCAGAAACGGCCCCGGAGGAAACGGACCCGGCGAAAACGGCCCTGGAGGAAACTCCGCAGGCCGTACCGGACGAGAGCGAAACAGAAGGCTCGGCCGGACCGCGCCGCGAGGAACCCGAAACGCACGCCGTACTGGCCGAAGGGAAGGACCGATGAGATCGCTGCGGTTGGGGCGGCTGGAGCTGCGGAGGTTCACGCGGTCGCGGCTGACGCGGGCGGCGCTCGCGGGAGTGGTGATGCTGCCGCTGCTGTACGCCGGGCTGTACCTGTGGTCGTTCTGGGACCCGCAGGGAAACCTTGAGAACATCCCGGTGGCTCTGGTCGTGGAGGACAGGCCCGCGACCGTCGACGGCAAGACGGTCGACGCGGGCCGGGAGCTGGCGGAGGAACTGCGTGACCGTAAGGTCCTCGGCTGGCACACGGTCGACGCGCGGCAGGCCGCCGACGGCGTGAACGACGGCAGCTTCTACCTGTCCCTGACCATTCCCGCCGATTTCAGCGCCCGGCTCGCCTCTCCTTCCAGGGACGGCATGCCGACCCCCGCCGAGCTCGGCGTGCGGGTGGACACCGGACGCAGCTACATCATGGGCACGATCTCCGACGCGGTGTTCACCGAGGTCAAGGACGCGGCGAGCCGTACCGCGCTGAAGGACTACTGGAACAACGTCTTCGTGTCCTTCGGCGAGCTCCACGACGCCACCGCCAAGGCCGCGGACGGTGCGGACAAGCTCCACGACGGCAACCTGAAGGCCCAGAACAGCACCGGCAAGCTGGGCGACGGCGCGACCACCCTCAGCACCGGCCTCGGCCAGGCCAAGAACGGCACCCATCAGCTCGCCGTGGGCCTGGGCAGCGCCAACACCGCGACCGGCAGGCTGGCGGCGGGGGCGGACAAGCTGGTCGCCGGAACAGGCAAGCTGGGCGAGGCCAACGCGAAGCTCACACGGGGGC
The DNA here is from genome assembly GCF_042898655.1 of Streptosporangium sp. NPDC000396. Taxonomy (NCBI): domain Bacteria; kingdom Bacillati; phylum Actinomycetota; class Actinomycetes; order Streptosporangiales; family Streptosporangiaceae; genus Streptosporangium; species Streptosporangium sp. NPDC000396. The sequence goes on along the minus strand of NZ_JBIAZA010000016.1, from coordinate 180,480 downwards.
TGGGCGAGGCGGAAAGCGGTTCGCGGAAGCTGGGCCAGGGGTTGGCCAAGCTCTCCCAGGGCGCCAAGCAGGTCGCCGACGGCAACGCGCAGGCGTACGAGCAGGTCCACGCGCAGGTGCCGATGATCAACAAGGTGGCCGACGAGGTCGTCCCGGTGCTGGAGGAGAACGGCTCGCGGATCCAGACGCTCGCGCAGGCCGTCGAGCGGGGCGCCGACCGGGTCGCCGACGGTGCGGGAGCGCTGCCCGCCGGGGTCAAGCAGGGCGCGGAGCAGGCGCGGCAGCAGGCGGAGAGGCTCCAAGGCTGGCTGGACTCCAACCCCGAGGCGGACCCGCAGTTGCGTGCCATCGCCGAACGACTCGCCCAGTCCACCCGGGGGGTGGCCGACGGGCTGGAGGGTTCCCTGAACGGTGGCGGCGGCTCGGCCGTGGCCCAGCTCCAGCAGGACGCCCGGAGGCTCTCCGAGATCGCGGGTCGCACCGCGGAGATCGCCCCGACCGCGGGCAAGCGGCTCGACCAGGCCAGGGACAAGATCAACCAGCTCGACGAGGGCCTCGGCAAGCTGGCCGACGGCTCGGCCAAGCTCCACGAGGGTCTCGGCACCGCCGCGACCGCCAGCGGCAAGCTCACCGACGGCGTCTCCAAGCTCGGCGACGGCTCCGCCAAGATCGGAACGGCGATCGGCCAGGTCGGGAACGGCGTGGGGCAGCTCGGCAACGGGCTGAACCGGCTCAACGGCGGAATCGTCAAGCTGAGCGACGGCGCGGCCAAGGTGGACACCGGGGTCGGCAGGCTGCACGACGGGGCCGGGAAGCTGGACAACGGTCTCGACCGGCTCGAAGAGGGGCTCGGCAAGCTGAGTGACGGGTCCGGGAAGCTGAGCGACAAGCTCGGCGACGGAGCCGAGCAGATCCCGGACTACGGCAAGAGCGAGCGCACCGACCGCAGCGACATGATGAGCGAGCCGGTCAAGCTGGCCAACCAGGTCGTCAACGAGGTGCCCAACTACGGCACCGGGTTCGCACCGTTCTTCGTCCCGCTGGCCCTGTGGGTCGGCGCGATGGTGAGCTACATGGTGCTGCGCCCGCTCAACCCCCGCCTCCTCGCCGGTACGGCTTCCGCCTGGCGGATCGCGATGGCCGGCTGGCTGCCGGGACTCGTCCTGGGCTCCGCGCAGGTGGGCGTGCTGCTGGCGGTGATCAGGTTCGGGCTCGGCATGGAGGCCGCGCACTGGGCCGGGGTGGTCGGGGTCCTGCTGCTCACCGCGGCGGCCTTCCTGGCGATCGTGCAGGCGGTCAACGCCCTGCTCGGCGCGCCGGGGCGGGTCGCGGTGCTGGCCCTGCTGATGCTCCAGCTCACCTCGGCCGCCGGGACCTACCCGATCGAGACCTCGCCCGGCTTCTTCCAGACGATCTCACCGTGGCTTCCGATGAGCTGGGTGGTCAGCGCGCTGCGGCGCCTGATCAGCGGCGGCGACCTCACCGTGGTCTGGCAGGCCTGCGGAGTGCTGGCCCTGTTCGTCGTGCTGGGCCTGAGCCTGAGCGTCTACGCCGTGCACAAGGGACGCACCTGGTCGATGCGCCGCCTGCACCCCGAACTGGCGCTCTGACCATGATTTCCCCGGCTACGGTTTCCTCCATGACGGAACGGCGGACCGGGTCCGAGGGCACGAGCGTGCACGTGGAGCGAGAGCGACGAGGACCCGCGATGGGCGAGACGGCGAAAAAGGGAGACGGCCGCCGGGCCGAGACGAGGCTCAAACTGTTCACCGCGGCGGTGGAGGTGATCGCGGAGCAGGGCTACACCGCGGCCACCGTGGACGCGATCGCCGAACGGGCCGGGGTGGCCAAGGGCACGGTGTTCTACAACTTCGGCAGCAAGGAAGCCCTGTTCGCGGCGCTGCTGGAGCACGGGATCCAGCGGCTGGCCGAGGCGCTGGGCGACGCCGACGCCGGGCAGCCCGCGCTGGACGCCCTCGACGCGGTGGTCATGGCGCAGCTGCGCTTCTTCGAGGAGTACGGCGCGTTCGCCCGGGTCCTGCTCGCCGAGATGTGGCGTACGGCCTGGCAGGACGCGGTGGCCAGGCTGCGCGAGCAGGCGCTGGGGGTCTACGCGGGCGTGCTGCGCCGGGCGGTGGCCGAGGGAAGGATCCGGGAGGACCTGGATGTGGAGACCGCGGCGACCGCCGTGTTCGGCATGGTGCTGACCGTCTCGATCGAGCGCCGGGCGCTGCATCCGGACCGCCCGATCGAGCAGCTCCACGCCACTCTGGTCGATCTCCTGCACAGGCGGGTGTCCGGCTGAGTCCTGCCTTCCCGCGGTCCGCGGAGGAGGTCACCCCCATCCCACCACGGCATGCACCACCACATCGGCCACCGCCCGCCAGGCGGTGGCCGATGTTGTTTGACGACAGGTATTTCACCTGTCAGACTTATGTTACAGGTGGAAGGTCGATGGATTATGGATGGGATTCTGACCAGTGAGAAGCTGCTGGCGCTGCTCGCCGCCATCGGCCATCCGCTGCGACTGCAGATCATCGCCGAGCTGGCCGGCGGCCGGGTGCACGTCAGCGAGATGGCCCGACGGCTCGGCATATCCCGTCCGCTGCTCTACATGCACCTTGAGCGGATGGAGAAAGCCGGCCTGGTAGCCGGCGTTCTGGAGCTGTCGGCGGACGGCAAGGCAATGAAGTATTTCGAGCTGGTGCCGTTCGACGTGCGCCTGACAGTGGACACGGTCCTCGGTGCACTGCGAGCGGACGAACAGGAAGGTCCCGACGACGTGCAGGAGACTCAGAGTTGAAGGAAGTCCTTCTCCCCCTCGGGATCATCTTGATCCTCACCGCCGGTGTCACGGTGGGCTTCATCTCCTGTTTCCGGCTTCACCGGGCGGCGATGTCGGAGTATCGGGAGGCCACCGAGCGGACGGCACGGAACCAGGAGCAGCTCAACACCCAGCTGACCGACCTGACGGCACGGGTCACCGCCATCGAGCAGATCCTGCGGAGCGTCGGATGAGTTCTCGCGTCTCGTGACGCGACCACACCGCCTCAAGCGGTGACAGGCCCGGGGCGGCGAGCGGCAACTCGCCACCCCGGGAGACGGAAGTCGCGCGACCACGCCGCAATCGGCGTGCCTTCGAACGCACGACCCCAAGGAAAGGAGAGCAGTTCATGCTGCTCGAATGCAAATCCTCCACCCGGCGTGCCCGGCCGATTCCCACGGCCCCCTCGCCGGTCGGCGGCCGGGCCCGCCCTGACGTGTCCGCCGGGGTGGCCCAATGATCACACCGGTCGCCAAACGCCCTCTGACCGTACGGATCGCGGGCTGGAGTGCCGCCCATCCATGGCGGGCGATCATCGGATGGTTCTTGTTCGTCGCCCTGTGCCTCGGCACCGGCATAGCGGCCGGCACCAACAGCGCCACGACCGAGGACTACCGGGTCGGTGAGGCGGGCCGTGCCGAGGCGATCGCGGCCGGCGGAGGCCTGCAGCGCCGGCCCGTGGAACAGGTCATGATCCACGCCAGGTCCGGACCGCTGGACCCGGCCGCTGCCGGCATCGCCGCGAAGGACGTCACCGCCCGGATGAAGAGGCTGCCCGAGGTCGACGGCGTCGCCGCCCCGGTCCGCTCGGACGACGGCACGATGGTCCTGGTGACAGTGACCATGAAGGGCTCCGAGCTTGAGGGCAAGCGCAACGTCGGCCCGCTGCTCGAACAGACCGCCCAGGTGCAGAGAGCCCATCCGGATCTGGTCGTGGAGGAGACCGGCAGCCCCTCCATCGGCAAGGGCGTCGACAAGCAGCGCGGCGACGACCTCGCCCTCTCCGAGGCGATCGCGCTGCCGGTCACGCTCGTCACCCTGCTGCTCGTCTTCGGTTCGGTGCTCATGGCCGGCGTGCCGCTGCTGCTGGCGCTGTCTTCGATCGCCGCGGCCATGGGGCTGTCGATGGTCGTCTCGCACGTCCTCCCGGACGCCGGTGTCGGCAACAACGTCATCCTGCTGATCGGCATGGCGGTCGGCGTCGACTACACGCTCTTCTACCTCAAGCGCGAGCGGGAGGAACGGGCCCGCTCCGGCGGCCGGCTCAGCTCGGAGGCCGTGGTGGAGGTCGTCGCGGCGACCTCGGGCCGGGCGGTCGTGGTCTCCGGCCTCGCGGTGATCGTCTCCACCGCCACCCTGTACCTGGCCGCGGACGTCATCTTCTCCTCGCTGGCCACCGGCACCATCGTCGTCGTGCTGGTCGCCATGGCCAGCTCGCTGACCGTGCTGCCGGCCCTGCTGGTCACGATCGACCGCAGGACCCGGCGCCGTGAGGCTCGCCGGACCGCCCGGGCGGCGAAGCGGGGCAGACCGCGTGAGCCGAAGAGAGAAAAAGCCGAGATCGGCCGGATGTGGAGCGCCCTGCTACGGCCCGCGAGCAAGCACCCGGGGATCACGCTGTGCGTGTCCGTCCTCGTCATGGCCGCCATGGCGTTCCCCGCGCTGGGCATGCAGCTGAGAGTGCTGAACAAGGACAGCCACTCGCGCGAGATCCCGGCGCTGCAGAGCTACGACCGGCTGACCGGCGCCTTCCCCGAGTTGCGGGCCCAGCACCAGGTCGTCGTGAGCGCCGATCCGTCCCGCGCGCGCGAGGTGACCGGGGCGCTTCGGGCTCTCGGCCGGCGCGCCCAGGCCGATCCGCTGTTCGCCGGGAACGTGAAGCCGGAACTGTGGACTTCGGCCGACGGCCGGGTCAGCCTGCTTGAGCTGCCCGTTCCGTTCAAGCTGAGCTCCGGCGAGGCGTTGGAATCCCTGACGCACCTCAGGGAGGACTACCTGCCCGCCACGGTCGGCAAGCTGCCGGGGGTCGAGGCGGCGGTCACCGGGGACATCCCTCGCGACGTCGACTACCTCGCCAACCAGAACGAGAAGCTGCCGCTGGTCGTGGGGTTCCTGCTGCTGCTGACCTTCGTCATGACGGTGGTCGTGTTCCGCTCGGTGGTCCTCGGGCTGGTCGGGACCGTGCTCAACCTGCTGTCGGCGGTGGCCGCGCTCGGCCTGCTGGTCGTGTTCTTCCAGCACGGCCTGGCGACGACCCTGTTCGGCTTCGACCCCGGCGCCACCGGCGCGATCGGCTCCCGGGTGCCGTTGTTCCTCTTCGTGATCCTCTTCGGGTTGTCGATGGACTACCAGGTGTTCGTGGTCAGCCGGATCAGGGAGGCCGCGCTGCGCGGTGTGCCCACCCGCCAGGCGGTGCTGGACGGCATCGGCAGGTCGGCCGGCGTGGTGACCAGTGCCGCGATCGTGATGGTCACGGTGTTCGCCAGTTTCGTCTTCCTCCACCTGGCCGAGATGAAGCAGATCGGCTTCAGCCTCGCGGTCGCCGTGCTGCTGGACGCCTTCGTCATCCGGGTCATGATCCTGCCGTCGATCCTGACGCTGCTCGGCCGGGCGAGCTGGTGGCCGTCACGGACGATGCGGCGCATGCAGTCCACGCCGGGGCGGCAGGAGCCGGCACAGGTCCCGATGACGCTCTAGCCGCATCAGCGGCGGGCGATCCGGGAAACGGGTAAACCCTTGTCCAGGTAAATCGGTTCTTCCTACGATCATCCGGTGGTGTACTCCCCTGCACGACCTCGCCGCCGGATCCTGCCCTACCTCCTGGCCGTGGTGCTGGCCATCGCGCTGATCGCCGGGCTGCGCTGGTTCTTCGGCCGGGACGGAGACGCGGAGCCGAGCGCCTGCTCGGGCGATTCCGCGAAGATCCGGGTGGCGTCCTCCCAGGACAAGATCTGGATCCTGCGCGAGGTCGCCAAGGACTACAGCGGACGGACCGTGGCCGGGCGCTGCGCCGAAGTGGTCATCGACGAGGCCAACTCGGGCACCGCGATGCGGGCGCTCGCCAGGGGGTGGAAGGAGCCGGTCGACGGAAAGCGGCCCGACGTCTGGGCCCCCGCCGCCTCCGCGTGGGTGACGCTGCTCCGGCAGCAGGCGGCGGGCTCCGACGGCACCGTACCGGTCGCCGACGGCAAGCCGGCCCCGATCGTGACGGCACCGCTGGTGTTCGCGATGCCCAAGCCGATGGCCGAGGCGCTGGGCTGGCCGGGCAAGGCCGTCGGCTGGTCGGAGCTGGCCGAGCTGGCCGCCGACCCGAAGGGCTGGGCGAAGTACGGCCACCCCGAGTGGGGCCAGTTCAAGCTGGGCAAGACCAATCCCAACTTCTCCACCAGCGGCCTGAACGCCACCATCGGCGCCTACTTCGCCGCCACCGGCACCACTTCCGACCTGACCGCGGGTGATGTCGGCAACGGCAAGACCCGCGCCTTCGTCAAGGGCGTCGAGCAGTCGATCGTGCACTACGGCGACATCTCCATGACGTTCCTGGGCAACCTGTTGCGCGCGGACGACCGGGGCGAGGCGATGGCCTACATCTCCGCGATCACGGTCGAGGAGAACTCCGTCACCGACTACAACCGGGGCAACCCCTCGGGCAACCCGGCCACCCTGGGCAAGCACGCTCCGCCGCGCACCCCGCTGGTGGCCGTCAACCCCAAGGAGGGGACGCTCTTCTCCGACCACCCCTACGTCCCCTTGACCTGGATGGACTCGGCGAAGAAGGCGGTCGCCGACGACTTCCTGACCTACCTGCACAGCGGCCCGGTGCAGTCGAAGTTCCAGTCGTACGGCTACCGCAGCTTCGACGGCAAGCCGGGACCCCAGGCCACGAAGGAGAACGGCGTCATCCCCGACGCCAAGATCACCACGCTCAGCCCGCCCACCCCGGCCGTCCTGGACAAGGTCCTGCGGAGCTGGTCGGAGCTGCGCAAGCGGGCCAACGTGCTGATCGTGGTGGACAAGTCCGGCTCGATGGAGGAGGAGGCCACGGGGACCGGCCAGAGCCGCCTGGAGCTGGCCAAGAAGGCCGCGATCAACGCGCTGCCGCAGTTCCGGGGGGATGACAAGGTCGGCCTGTGGGCCTTCTCCACCAAGCAGGACGGCGACAAGGACTACCGGGAACTGGTCCCGATCGACTCGGTGTCGAGGGTCGGCCCGAAACTCCGCGAACAGCTCACCGGACTGACCGCCGGAGGCGGGACCGGGCTCTACGACACCACGCTCGCGGCCGTCGAGCGGATGCGCGGGGCCAAGGACACCGGGGCGATCAACGCGGTGGTCTTCCTCACCGACGGCAAGAACGAGAAGAGCGGAGGCAGCGACCTGGACAACCTGCTCGGCAGGCTCAACCCGGACGTGCGCCTGTTCACCATCGGATACGGCGAGGGCGCCGACCAGGGTGTGCTCAGGCAGATCGCCGAGGCCACCGACGGAGCGGCCTACGACTCCTCCCGGGCGGACACCATCGACCAGGTCTTCACCAGCGTGATCTCCAACTTCTGATCGCGTATCCGAATGCGGCAACTCTGACGAGGGTTCGTTCGTCGGATAGATACCGGCACCATCGGGAGGTCAGTTTGTACCAGCAGCCGCAGCGACGGCGCAGGAACTACGCTCCGTTCGTCATCGCGATCATTCTGGCCGGAACACTGATCGTCGGGCTGCGGCTGTTCATCGGGGATGACGGGGACGACCAGCCGACCGGGTCCCAGGGCACCGAACAGGTCAAGGCCTGCGGCGGTGACGGGATCACCCTGACCGTGGCCGCGTCGTCGGAGAAGGCAGAGCTGCTGCGCAAGATCGCGGCCGGCTACAACGGCCGGAAGGTCGGTGGGCGCTGCGCCGACGTCGTCGTGGAGACCAAGGCCAGCGGCGGCGCGATGGTGGCCCTGGCCCGCGGCTGGGACGAGCGCCAGGACGGTCCTCGTCCCGACGTCTGGTCCCCGGCGAGCAGCGGCTGGATCACCCTGCTCCAGCAGCGCAGTTCGGCGGCCGACACCGGTTCCCTGGTCTCGGCCGACAACCCGTCGATCGCCAAGACACCACTGGTCATCGCGATGCCCAAGCCGATGGCCGAGGCGCTGGGCTGGCCGGGCAAGGCCATCGGCTGGTCGGACCTGCTCGACCTGTCGGCCGGCTCATGGGCCAAGTACGGCCATCCGGAATGGGGGAAGTTCCGCCTGGGCAAGACCAATCCCAGCTTCTCCACCAGCGGCCTGAACGCCACCATCGGCGCCTACTTCGCCGCCACCGGCCTGTCGGGCGACCTGTCGGAGAAGAACGTGGCCGACGCCAAGACCCGGCGATTCGTGCAGGACGTGGAGCGCTCTATCGTGCACTACGGCGACACGACGCTGACGTTCCTGTCGAACCTCCAGCGGGCCGACGACGCGGGGGCGGGTCTCAGCTACATCTCCGCGGTGGCCGTGGAGGAGAAGTCGGTCTGGGACTACAACCAGGGCAACCCGACCGGCGACCCCAAGACGCTGGGCAAGCACGGCAAGCCCAGGGTGCCGCTGGCGGCGATCTATCCCAAGGAGGGCACCCTCTACTCCGACAACCCTTACGCGGTGCTGACCGCGCCGTGGGTGGATGACGCCAAGCGCCAGGTGGCCGCCGACTTCCTGGCCCACCTGCGGACCACCGAGCAGCAGGAGCGGTTCGCCGAGTTCGCCTTCCGGTCCCACGAGGGGAAGCCGGGCAAGCTGATCACCGAGGCGAACGGGCTGCTGCCCGCCGAGCCGAAGATGACGCTGAACCCGCCCGCGCCGAACGTGCTCGACAAGGTGCTCACCAGCTGGGCCGACCTGCGCAAGCCCGCGAACGTGCTCATGGTGATCGACGTCTCCGGCTCGATGGGCGCCCCCGTGCCCGATACCGGCAAGAACAAACTGGAGCTGGCCAAGCAGGCGGCGATCAACGCGCTGCCCCAGTTCGGCCCGCACGACAAGGTCGGGCTGTGGATGTTCTCCACCAAGCGAGACGGCGACAAGGACTACCTCGAACTGACCCCCATGGCCACCGTGGACGCCGTCCAGCGCAAGAAACTGCAGGCCAGACTCAACGGCCTGACTCCCGACGGCGGCACCGGCCTGTACGACACCACGCTCGCCGCCTTCGAGCACGTGCGCGGCCTGCACAACGGCGACGCGATCAACGCGGTGGTCTTCCTGACCGACGGGAAGAACGAGGACACCGGCAGCATCTCGCTGGAGAACCTGCTGCCGAACCTGCGCACCGAGACCGGCCAGGAGTCGGTGCGGATGTTCACGATCGCCTATGGCCAGGACGCCGACCTCGACGTGCTCGGGAAGATCTCCGAGGCGACCAGCGCGGCCGCGTACGACTCCCGCAAACCTGGAAGTATCGACCAAGTGTTCACCGCGGTGGTATCCAACTTCTGATGTCCCGACTCGTGGAAGAACTCCGAGATCCCTGGGGTCTGCTGCTCGGCGCGACCGCCGGCGGTGCCGCGTGGGCCGTCAGCGTGCACCCGGCCGCCGCCGGGGCCGTCGGAGTCACCGTCTGGCTGGCCAAGGCGGCCATCGCCGCCCTGCAGGGACGAGGCGACAGCCGTACCGCGCCGGTCGTCACCCCGGGCAGCCAGGAGGCCTACTGGCTGGGACGGGCGGGTTCGGCCGCGCACGGCTTCGGCGAGCTGAGCGCCTCGATGGAACGCGGCCCGCTGGCCGAGCGGATCGCGCTGATGCGGCCTCAGGTGGATGACTCGACGGCCACGCTGGAGCGCCTGGCCGAGCAGGCCTCGCTCACCGGCACCGCCCTCGCCAGGTTCGACCTCGACCATCTCGCGCGGGAGCACACGCGGCTGACGCGGGCCCGCGCGGAGGCAAGGAAAGAGCTGGTCCACGACATCGATCGCGCGCTCGCCTCGCTGGCCTCCCAGCAGGCCGTGGTCGACCGTCTCTCCGAGACCCGGGATCAGGTGCTCGCCCGGCTGGAATCGAGCACGATCAGCATCGAGGCGCTCGTCGCCCGGGTGGTGGAGCTGTCGGCGATGTCGGCGACCGGATCCCTGGAGTCGACCCGGGCGCTCGACGAGCTCGCCGACAACCTCGAAGGGGTCCGCCAGGGCCTGCACGAAACCGAACAGATCACCCGCGACGCGCTGGATCGGTAAGACGCGCCGGATCGATAAGGAGCCCCCCATGTTCAAGGTCATCCGTCGGGCCTGGCGTTATATGGTCTTCGCCCTGTCCGGCCGGCTGAACGAGCTGTCCGACCCCCGCATCCAGATCGAGCAGGCCATCCAGGAGGCCAAGGAGCAGCACCAGCGGCTGACCCAGCAGGCGGCCGCGGTCATCGGCAACGAACGCGAGCTGGAGATGAAGCTCACCCGCTCGCTGGAGGAGACCGAGAAGCTCCAGGCCAACGCCCGCCAGGCGATCCTGCTGGCCGAGCAGGCGAGGGCCGCGGGCGACGAGCGCAAGGCCCTGTCCTACGAGGACTCCGCCCGCGCCTTCGCCTCCCGGCTGGTGGCGGCGGAAACCGCGATGCAGGACGCCCAGCTCATGCACGAGCGGGCCAAGCAGGCTTCCGCCCAGGCCCGCGCGGCGGTCGAGAACAACGCCATGGCCCTGCAGAAGAAGATCGCCGAGCGGATGCGCCTGCTCTCCCAGCTCGACCAGGCCAAGATGCAGGAGCAGCTCAACAAGGCCATGGGCGACCTGTCAGGCCTCACTCCCGCCGGGGACACCCCGACCATGGAGGAGGTCCGCGAGAAGATCGAGAAGCGTTACGCCCGTGCCCTCGGCGAGGCCGAGCTGACCTCCAACTCCGTCGAGGCGCGGATGATCGAGGTCGAGCGCGCCGCCATCGACGTCGAGGGCGCCGCCCGCCTGGAAGCCATCAAGGAGAGCCTCGGTCTGAACAAGAAGCCCGAGATCGAAGGCTGAGGCGGATCGGCGGGCGCGTCTCAGCGGACGGGCAGGTCGTAGGTGCGGCGGACGCTGCTCTGGGCGACGCTGAGATCCGCGCCGTAGATGTGCAGCGAGATCGCCGTGCTGTCGCCGATGTTGCGGACCCGGTGGATGTCTCCGGGCGGGGCGAAGCCGCTGACCTCACCCACCTGGTTGGCGGTCTTGCCGATCACGGTCAGGTGGTCGCCGTCGAGGCGGTAGAGCGTCTCGTATTCGACGCCCTGCAAAACCCCGAACGCGCACCACGCGATGTGGTCGTGGATCACGGTCTCCTGCCCCGGCCTCCAGACCACGGCCGTTATCGAGAAGGCGGCCTCGGTGTGAAGGGTGTGGCCGACATAGCTGTCCGGGCTCCCGAGGCGTTCCTCCTCGGTGAGGATCTCCGGGGAGGGCAGCTTCTCGCGCAGCAGGTCGGCCACGGCGAAAGCCGTCGCCCGCGGGGTGGCGAACCTGCCGGTCAGCTCTCGGATCCCCGTGACCAGCTCCGCCAGGCCGGGACGGGCAAGTGTCATGATTCCCATGTCTCAAGAGTGCGCCCGCCAATACATAACGTCTAATGCCTATCTTTCTGCTTATTAATAGATAACTTTGATACATGCTCGATGTCGTACGGCTCCGCGTGCTCGCCGCCGTGGCCAGGCACGGCTCGGTCACCGCCGCGGCCAGGGAACTGCACTACTCCCAGCCCTCGGTCAGCCACCATCTGGCCAAGCTCGAAGCCGAGACCGGGGCCAAGCTGATCCAGCGGGTCGGCCGGGGCATCCGGCTCACCGAGGCGGGCCGCCTGCTGGCGGAGCGGGCCATAGAGATCATCGGCCGCATCGACTCCGCGTCCGCCGAGCTGTCGGCGCACGTGGGCCTGCGCGCGGGCCGGGTCAGGCTGGCCGCCTTCCCCTCGGCCCTGGGCACGTTCGTTCCGGAGGCCGCCGCCCTGCTCGCCAGGGACCACCCCGGCCTGGAGCTGCGCCTGACCGAGACCGAGCCGCCCGAAGCCCTGCGCATGCTCCGCGCGGGTTACGTGGACGTGGCGGTCATCTTCCGCTACGACGACACCGCCCCGGAGGCCGACGGCATCCGGCTGGCCCATCTGCTGGACGACCCCAGCTACCTGATCACCCCCGGCCGGACCGGCGACCTGTTCTCCCATCGCGACAGCCGCTGGATCGGAGGCTGCGACCGGTGCCGGAGCCATCTGCTCGACCTGTGCGACAGGGCGGGCTTCGAGCCGGAGATCGCCTTCACCACCGACGACATCGTCGCCGTCCAGGCCCTGGTCGCCGCAGGGATGGGGGTGACGGTCCTGCCCGGCCTCGCCCTGCAGGCGCACCGGCATCCGAAGGTCAACGCGATAGAGCTGCCCGGCTCGACCCGGCATGTCTACGCCGCCACCTACGGTGAGCCGCCCCACTCCCCGGCCACCGCCGCACTCCTGGCGACGCTCAGGACCGCCATATGAAACACAGAGGCGATCATGGGTACAGCGGCCCTACGATCGACATATGCCAGATTTGACGACGCTTGCTCTTTTCGCCGCCGCGACCCTCGCCCTGCTGCTCGTGCCGGGCCCCGCGGTGCTCTACATCGTCACCCGAAGCGTCGCCCAAGGCCGCAGCGCCGGGCTGATCTCGGTGCTGGGCATTCACCTCGGCTCCGTGGTTCACGTGGCCGCCGCCGCCCTGGGCATCAGCGCCCTGCTGGCCGCCTCGGCGACCGCGTTCGCCCTGGTCAAATACCTGGGCGCGGCTTACCTGGTCTGGCTGGGCATCCGCAAGCTGATGTCCCGCACGGACGGCGCGGAGACCGCCGAAGCGCCGGTCGTGACCAGGACCCGGATGTTCTGGGAGGGCTTCGTGGTCAACGTGCTCAACCCGAAGACCGCGATCTTCTTCCTGGCCTTCCTCCCGCAGTTCACCGATCCCTCGCGAGGCCCGATCGCCCCGCAGATCATGCTGCTCGGCCTGATCTGGATCGCCCTCGGCATGACCAGCGACGGCGCCTTCGCCCTGCTCTCCTCGGCCATGGCCGGTCGCCTGCGCCGTTCCGCCCGCGCCCGCCGCCGCCTGGACGTCACGAGCGGCATGGTCTATCTCGGCCTGGGCGCCGTCGCCGCGTTCACCGGCGAGAGCGCGGCGGCCAAGGCCTAGTGGTGCTTTGTCAGGTCAGCGCGATGTGATCGTGGCCGTGGTGGGGTGAGACGTCACGCCAGTCGATGCCGGCCCTGCGGGCTCGGTTCAGCGCGTCCGCGGTGCTGCCCGGCCATGGCCGTCCATGGCCGGGCAGCACCGTTTGCGGGCGGTGGAGGCCATGGAGGAGGACACACACGACAGGCCGGGCACGCTTAGGAGCATCTGCCGGCCATCTGCAACGCCGGAGGACGGAGGGGATCTCTCCGGGGCTGGTCACTCAGGCGCTGTGGCGTCGGTTCTTCCTCGCGGCGCGGCCGGAGTTCTTCTGGTCTTTCGCCACCTCGGCGACCGCCGCCGCGATCGCTGCGGCGATCTTCTCCTTCGAACGACCCCGTATGGAATTCCGAGTGTCTCTCAGGAGGGATTTGACCTCTTCTTGATCTTTAAGCAGTTCATTGTCAGGCAAGACGGACGATCGCACGTATTCGATGGGTTCTACCACGTAGACGCCATCTGGAGGATCATTCCTCAAGGCCGCTCCCGCCTCTCTATGTAACTGCATCGTCATTGAAGACGGTCTCCTTCCGCAAGAGCCTTCGGTAGGCGCTTGACCGGACGATCAGCTGGATCATGACATAGACGAGGTTGGCGCCAGACAAATAGATGAGTACGGACCACCACCATCCCACTTCGATACCCATGACGACGGTCGAATCACGAACCTGATACGCGGCATCCGCGGAGACGATGAAAAGGGCAGAGGCCGCCAGAGAAGCCAAACCGCCCAATATGAGCGAGCAGCGGGCGGCGAGCGATGCCCGGAGCACCGCTTCGCTGTCGGAGGAGAAGCCGAACCACGAGGCCGCGACCGCCGGAAGCACCAGGAGAATCGCCGGGATGTCGCTGTCGCGGGTCAGCCCCGTCGTCTCGGCGACGCCGACCGCGGTGATCAGCAGGAACGAGGTCACCGCCGTGATGGCGGCACTGGCCAGCGTGCCCGGCGGCACCTCCCCGAAAGAGGCGGCGAGCTTGATGTTGCGCTCCTGCAGGCCGGCGAACCCGCGCATGTAGAGGTGGGCGTAGTGCTGCCCCCTCTTGCGCAGGAGCTGGAAGTAAGGCTCGCTGTCGCCCGACGGCCGGACATGGCTGCACCCTCCGCGGCTGTCGGCCTCGAACTCCGAGGTGCTGAGCTTCCGTCCGCACTCCGCACAGCGCAGGGTCTGTTCCATCAAATACTGGGAGTCCGGAGCCTTCACCTGCAGGTGGTAGGACCTCGAGTTGTGCGCCATGCCGGGAGACAGGTAAACGGTCACCGGCCGGAGTCCCAGCATCAGCCGCAGCCAGTGACGAAGCTGCCTGGATTTGTTCGGCGGTATGGTCGTCCGGCAGTACGAGATCTGCAGGCGCCGCGAGGCATGCATTTCCGGCACGACCACGACGATGGGAAAGGCGTTCGCGAGCGTTCTCACGAACTCGCGCAGCCAGGTGACGCTCTGGGGCTCCAGGTCACTTTTCCTTCCGATGCCAAGGTGAAGGAGCCCGGCCTGGATGGTCTTCTCCGTCGTCCTGGGCGAAGCGGTGGCGTTTCCGCATATCAGCATGAGAAAAAGGGCCTCGGCCGTGTCGATCCCCTCCCCGTCGGCCTTCGCGTCACAGTTGATCTGCCGCAGCACCGCGTGGATCAGGAAGTGCAGCGAGGAGGAGATGAGCTGGAGCGTCTCCTCGTAGCAGAGGATGTCGAGGGCCTTTCCCTCGCGATCCTGAACGTGGAAGTTGTCGATCATCTCCTTCTTCGGGCAGTTCAATATGGGCACGTAGATCTCCGAGCCGGTTCCGGCCCCGTCACCGCCGCACCGGTTTCCCGCTCCGCCTCCGGGGCTCTCCTCCTCCCACGAGGCGTCCAGGAGCGCGTCCGACAGCGACATCTCGACCCTGACGTCCTGAACGATCACACGGCCTTCGAGGGAGACGGTCTCCACTGTTCGCATCCGCGATTTCTCCGGCTGGAGGATCAGGGAGACGAACATCGGCAGGGCGGCCATCTTCCTGGACAGGGCCGCCTCGGCGCGGAGGTCGAACACCCGCTCCAGGTCCGGGATGCTCACATCCAGAACCGACGTGTCGTCGTCTTCGGCCGCCGAAGCCGAGGAGGGCATCGCCCGCCTCTTGTATCGGTAGTTGATCGTGACGACGATCAGAATCGTCAGCAGCATCCACCCGGCGGCCACCCACGGTCGCAGCTGGAAGAGCGGTCGCACTTGATCCGAAGAAGTATCCGAATGCCGCCACGGCAATGGCATGAAGGCCAGCCATCCCAATACCCCGATCATGAACGTTGCGGCGGCGGAATGAATTTTGGACCAGCTCATCACGTGCTTGCGCAGCCTCTCTGACCTCACACGAACGGTTTCGCCTCATACGACATGGAGGAAATCGCTTCGATTGAGCACCAGGTTTACATGGTGAGAGAAAGAGAGCGCTTTCTTAATCAAACCGAAACCAGCAAGACAATAAACCCTAAACACCATTCCATAAAAATCTACACAAACCCGACAAAATGATCTTTACCCATTCTTGTCAAGTCTAATCACCTGCGTCTTGACAAAGATGGATTCACTCCGTCAAGACGCGTCTCCAGGGCCCAATTCGCCAATGCTCCAGCCCCGACTCCGATCCCGACTCCGATCCTGACTCCGGTTCCGGCCGAACGCGCGATCAGCATGTGCGGTCAGCCGTCGATCGTCTGGTAGGCCGTGGTCCAGAAGTCCCGGTGGAGGCGGAGCGTGTCCGGGGAGTCCATCGCCGCCTGGGTCAGCAGGATTCCGGTGAGCCCTTCGACCGGGTCGGCGTACGCCGTCGTGCCCAGGCCGCCGTCCCAGCCGAACTGGCCCACGGACGCCAGGTCGCGGCGGTGGGTGCGGACCGCCATCCCGAAGCCGAAGCCGCCATGCCTGCCGAAGTGGTCGCCGAAGACGTCCTTCTCGGCCTTCTGCTCCGGCGTCAGGCGGTCCGTCGTCATCAGCTCGACCGAGGCCCGGGACAGAATGCGTTCCCCGCCGTGTGTCCCCTTGTTCAGCAGCATCCGGTAAAAGGCGTGGTAGTCGTCGGCGGTCGAGACCAGCCCGTCGCCGCCGGCCTCGAACACCGGCGGTCGGCTGTACTTTCCGCCAGAGGCCTCGTCCCACACGATCAGCCCGCCGGTCTCCGGGTCGTGGGCGTAGCTGGTCGGCAGCCGGTGGATCTTGTCCGCGGGCACGTGGAAGCCGGTGTCCTTCATCCCGAGCGGGCCGAAGAGCCGCTCCCGCAGGAACGTCCCGAACGGCTGGCCGGCGACCCTCGCGACGAGCACGCCGAGCACGTCGGAGCCGGTGTGGTACTGCCACAGCGCTCCCGGCTGGTGCATCAGCGGAAGCTCTCCCAGCCGGCGGATCCACTCTTCCGGCCCGAATTCCGGCGACGTGGTGTCGAGGCCCAGCTCCCGTATCGCGACCTGGATCGGGTAGGTGTCCGGCGGCGCCAGCACCACCCCGAACCCGAAGGTGAAGGTCAGCAGGTCCCGCACGGTGATCGGCCGCAGCGCCGGGACCGTCTCCTCCAGCGGGGCGTCGATCCGCTTCAGCACCTGCCGGTTCGCGAGTTCGGGCAGCCACGTCTCGACCGGGTCGTCCAGCCGCAGCCGGCACTCCTCGACGAGGAGCATCACCGCCGTGGCCGTGATCGGCTTGCTCAGCGACGCCATCCGGAAGATCGTGTCGCGGCGCATCAGCGCGTCACCGCCCACGTGCATCGTCCCTATCGCCTCGACGTGCGTCTCGTCCCCCCGGCCGATCAGGGCGACCAGGCCGGGAACCGCCCCGGACTCCACATGCCCGGCCAGCACGTCGCACATCCGGCGCAGCCCCGCCTCCGACAGAGCCCCGCTCCGTCCGTCCTTCTCCTCCCAGCGCCCCTTCGACTCCCAGTTACCGTTCATGTCCCAAGTGCCTTTCATGTTCCAGCTTGCGTTCTTCGGCATGACTTCTCCTTCGATGTGCGTACGGCGTTCTCGTTATGCGAACACTGTACTCATGAGGAACGGCGTGCGCAAATGAGAACTATGTACGCAAGCCAAGCATTCCTCTTCCGATCGCACATGAGCCGGGTTCAGCGCCGCAAACCTCACGCTGTACGCGTGATGCGCACGCTGTACGCTGACGTCCACCGGAAAGAAGAGGAGACCCACATGCCCGCCGACAAGCAGCCCATTCCCTCGGTGTGGGCCCGCCGGCGCCGATCGCGGGAGCAACCGGCGCTGAGCCAGGACCGGATCGTCTCCGAGGCCGTCCGGCTGCTGGACGAGGAGGGCATCGAGGCCCTGAGCATGCGCAGCCTCGGCACCCGGCTGGGCGCCGGGGCCACTTCGCTCTACCGGCACGTCGCCAACAAGGACGAGCTAATCGAACTGGTCGTGGATGAGGTCTACGGCGAGATACACGTGCCCGACGCCGACGACCCGGCCGCCTGGCGGGCGGCCGTCGCCCACTGCGCCCGCAGCCTGCGCTCGATGGTCCTGCGTCACCCCTGGGTCGCCTCAGTGCTCGGCCAGGTCGGGCTCATCCAGCTCGGGCCGAACGTGATGCGGCAGTCGGAGCGCATGCTCGCCCTGTTCCAGGCGGCGGGCTTCGCGCCCAGGGAGGCCGAACAAGCCATGAAGGCCCTCATCGCCTACGTCGTCGGGATGACCACCAGCGAGGCGGCATACCTGTCGCTGCTCGCCCGCAGCGGCCAGACCGAACAGGAATGGGCGGAGAGCCTGCGCACGACCGCCGAACAGGCCCTGCGGGACCACCCGCGGATGCAGGACGGGTACGCCGCACGGGGAGACGACGACCCGGGGAAGATCCGCGAGGAGGACTTCTCCTACGGCCTCGAGCGCGTCCTGGACGGCCTGGAGACCAGGAGCGGCTCCGCAGGGTGAGACGCGGGGCGCCGCCGGATCGTCACATGACGGTGCTGGAGTAGCTCAGCGCCTCGGCTTCCACGGAGGGGCGCTCACCGGCACCGGGGGCGGGCACCAGGAAGCGCGACACGCTGCGCAGCTTCTCGCAGGTCTCCTCCAGCTCGCGGTCGGGTGTGGAGTGTTCCACGATGCCCGCCCCCGCGCGCAGCCACGTACGGCCCGCCCGCCGGAACACGCTGCGCAGCACGAGGGCGGCGTCGACGGTGCCGTCGGCGTCGGCGGTCAGCACCGCCCCGCTGTAGAGCCCTCGCTCCTCCGGCTCACTCCGGTGGATCAGCTCACAGGCGGCGGCCTTCGGGATCCCGGAGGCCGTCACGGCCGGAAACAGCGCCGCCAGCGCGTCCCAGCCGCTGCGGCCGGGGGCCAGCCGTCCCGACACCTGTGAAGCCAGGTGCTGGACGCTCCCGCGCTCCTTGACGGACATGAAGTCGTCCACGCGGACGGTTCCGGGCTCGCACGTCCCGGCGAGTTCCTCACCGGCCAGCCGTACGGAGATCGCGTGCTCGAACACCTCCTTGGCGTCGCGGTAAAGCTCCTCCCGGCGCTTGCGGTCGGTGTCCGGGTCGCCGTCGAAGGCGCGCGTCCCGGCCAGCGGCTGGGTGAGCACCAGGCCGTCCGCGCTCACCCGAGTGATGATCTCGGGGCTGAATCCGGCGGCCTGCCAGCCGCCGAGCCGGAGCAGGAAGGAACGGGCCGGGGCGTTGGCACGGCGCCCGGCCAGGTAGGTGGCGGGCAGGTCGATCTCGAAGGGGACCGGCACCACCCGGGAGAGGATGACCTTGTCGAGACGGCCGGCGCCGATCTCGGTCACGGCGTCGGCCACGGCCCGGCGGTAGGAGTCTCGGCCATACGTCTCCACCTCGGCCGACACCTGCTCTCGCGCGGGCTCCCGGCCGGCCGCAGCGAGGCGGCGCTCAAGCGAGTCGAGGTCGCCGGGATCGAGAGCCCGCAGCAGCGCGGTGCCGCCGCTCAGCCGGATCTCCCTCCGCGGTATCACCAGGTGGGCCAGGGGGGTCGGAGGAAGAAGCCGGTCAAGTCCGTGAAGGGCGTAGCTCAGCTCGAACGTGGCCCAGCCGTAAGCGCGCCAGCCTCGCGGCCTGAGCCGGCCGAGCGCCCGCGCCACCGCGTCCAGCGGAGCGCCGTCGGCGGGAAAGTACTGATCGTTGCCAGGCTCGGTCAAGGTCACGCCGTCCGCCCGGACGCTCAGCGTGGCGTGCTCGCCTTCGGCCCAGGACACCTCGTCCCGGTTCTCGTACAGGACGTGGTCTTCCTCCGACGCCGCTGCCAGCGCGGCGGCCGTCGCGAGGGGATCAGTGCTCAGCACTACGCGGCGTTCGTGGTAGCCGATACCGGTCATGGCATTCCTCCTTGGTCAAGGATCATCCTAGATTAGGATTGCCTAACCTAAAATATTTTAGGTTAGGCAATCCTAATTAACTGGTCGAAGGGATCCGCTCATGACGAACGCCACGTGGAAGGCGGAGCAATACGTCACCGAGAACTCCGGGCAGTACCAGTCGGCGATGGAGGCGCTCGCACTCGCCGAAGCGCACCTGCACTCGGGAGGCCGGTTCGCCGACGTGGGATGCGGAGCCGGCGAGATCGCCGCGGCCATGGCCGAACGGCACTTCGAGGTCTGGGCCAGCGACGCCTCCGCCTCGATGGTCGAGGCCACGCGCAGGCGCTGCGCCGGTCTCACCGTGGAGGCGGAGATCCAGGACGCCCACGAACTGCGCCTTCCGGAAGCCTGGTTCGAGGTGGTGCACTCCTCCTGGATGCTCCACTGGCTCAGCGACGCGCGCCACGCCGTACGGACCATGGCCCGGGCGGCACGCCCAGGCGGGCAGGTCGTGCTGCAGTGGAGCTTCGGACAGCCGCAGGCCGCCGGGTTCCTCATGCGCACCATAATCCAGAAGGTGATGGACCGGCCCGCGTGGCGTGAGCGCCTGGCCGCCGTGCCGCTGGCGATGTTCCACCACCCGGTCGAGGTGGTCTGCGAGATCCTCAGGGAGGAGGGCCTGGAGATCGTCGTCGTGGAGAACGACGTGGACGTGCCCGGCCCCAAGGACCCCGAGTCGCTGCGGCGGGTGACGCGCACGACGGCGTTCTCCGCCCAGGCCGACGCGCTGGGCGACGACGCGGACGCGTTCATCGACGAAGCGCTGCTGGCCCTCTTCAAGACGGGCCAGACGAACGTCCACAACACGCGCGTCATCGCGCGCCGCCCGAACGAGGACGCCACCCCGGTCCGGGCCCGGGCGTTCCCGCTGTCGGTCGGCGTGCTGGAGGTCGTCTCCGCCGAACCGCTCTCCCCTCTCATGCGACGGCTCACCTTCCGCGGCGACGGACTCGACGCCCTGCCCGTCGAGGAGCCCGGCGAGATCATCACGCTGATCTGGCCGGTCCCGGGCACGACCGAGGTCGTCCTGCCCGAGGTGGGCCGGTGGCGTTTCCCCGAGCACGCGGGCCGGCAGCACACCCGCAACTTCACGGTGCGCTCCTACGACCGCGAGTCGGGCCTGCTCACCATCGACTTCTTCCTCCACGGTGATCACGGCCCGGCCGCACGCTGGGCGCGTACGGCCACGCCCGGCGACCGGGTGGGCTACGGCGGCACCCGGGTGCACTGGATCGGCGACCCGGCGGCCGACTGGACCCTGCTGGCCGGTGACGAGACCGCACTGCCCGCGATCGGCGCGATCGCCGAGTCCCTGCCGGACGGGCACCACGTCATCGCCGTCATCGAGGTGCGCGACGCCGAGGAGGAGGCCGCGCTGGCCGCTCCGGGCGTGCGGGTCCACTGGATCCACCGCGGGCAGGCCGAACCCGGGCGCGGCGAAGCCCTGGAGACGGCCGTGCGGGGCCTCACCTTCCCGCCCGGCCGGCCTCAGGTCTGGGCGGCCGGGGAGTCCCTGGTGATCCAGAGCCTGCGGCGGCACCTGCTGGAGGAGCGGAACCTGGGCCGCGACCAGGTCAGCGCGCTGGGGTACTGGAACCGTCCCCGCGATTCCCGTACCGCGCACTGACGCGTCTGGCCGGTCTCGCCCGGCGAGCGACACCGGGCGAGAGCGGTCAGGGCGCGGCACCGGACGTGACCGGATGTGGAGGGCCGGGGCGTGCCACCGGGAGAGACCGGTCAGGAGGCGCGTCCGCCCCGGCGCACCAGCGAGGCGAGATAGATCCCGCCGAGCGCGCCGGTGACCACGCCGACGGGAAGCTTCGCGCCGGGAAAGAGCTGCTGGGTCAGCGCGTCACCACCCAGCAGCAGAACCGCCCCGCAGAGCGCGGCCGGCCACAGCGCGGTGGGCGAGCCCCGGGTGATCCGGGCGGCGAGCTGCGGCGCCGCCAGCGCGATGAAGGGAATCGGCCCGGCCGCCGCGACCGCACCGGAGGCCAGGCCGACGCCGACCAGCAGGGCGGCCAGCCTGGCCCGCTCGACGTCGACACCGAGCGAACGGGCGCTGTCGTCGCCGAGCTCCAGCGCGCGCAGGCGGGGCATGAGCACGGCCAGCGCCGGCAGCGACAGGGCGACCATGACGGCCAGCGGAACGGCGTGCTCCCAGGTCCGGCCGTTCAGGGAGCCGGTGAGCCACTCGGCGGCGACGCGCACCTCGGTCCTGTCCGCCCGGGCCAGCAGGTAGTACGTGCAGGCCAGCAGCATCGCCGCCAGGCCGACCCCGACGACGACCAGCCGCTGGCCGTGCAGACCTGTCCGGTGGGCGAGCAGGTAGACGGCCAGCCCGGTCAGCAGGCCGCCCGCCACCGCCCCGGCGGCCACCGCCGCCGCCCCGGCGTCGAAGACGAGGATCTGCAGCACCGCTCCGGCCGACGCCCCGGCGGTGAAACCGATCATGTCCGGGCTGGCCAGCGGGTTGCGGCCGATGTTCTGGAACAGCATGCCGGACGCGCCGAGCGCCAGACCGGCCAGCACGGCCACCCCCACGCGCGGCAACCGTACCGACTGCACGACGTAGGTCGTGGCCATGTCGCCCTGGCCGGCCAGCGCCGCCGGCACGTCGGACAGGGCGACCCCCGGCCCGCCGACCAGGATCCCGGCCACCACCAGCAAGAACACCAGGGCCGCGAGCACGGTGACGGCGACGGCCGCCCGCGGCCTGGCCCGCACCGACCACCCCGCGACCTCCAGCCGCACCGCCCGGCCCAGCCCCGTCGGCGGGCGGGAGAGCCCTTCCCCGCCGGCGGTCACAGCGCGGCCGTCCTCGGACGGCGGGCGACGGCGATGAGGACCGGCGCGCCGACGAACGCGCACACCACGCCCACCTGGATCTCGGCGGGCCGATCGATCACCCGGCCCAGGACGTCGGAGCAGAGCAGCAGGATCGGGGCGAGGACCATCGAGTACGGCAGCACCCACCGCTGGTCCGGACCGACGATCGCCCTGGCCAGATGCGGTACGGCCAGCCCCACGAAACCGATCGGCCCGGCCGCCGCCGTCGCCGCCCCGCACAGCACCGTGATCGCCGTGATCGCGATCAGCCGCGTGCTCGCCAGGCTCACCCCCAGGGAGGTCCCGGCGCCTTCGCCGAGCACGATCGCGTTGAGCGGGCGGCCCAGCGGCAGCGCCAGCAGCAACCCGGCCAGTATCGGGACGGCGACGGCGGCGACGACACCGGACTCGCGCCCGGCCAGCGCCCCGACCGCCCAGAACCGGAACCGGTCCAGCGCGGCCGGGTCGAGCAGGATCACCCCCTGCACCGTCGCCAGCAGGCACGCCGACACCGCCGCCCCGGCCAGCACCGTCCGCACCGGCGCCGGTCCGCCGCGGCGGCGGCCGGAGCCGATGAGATGGACCGCGACGGCGGCCGTCGCCGCCCCGGCGAACGCGAACCACATCTGGCCCAGCACGGTGTCGGTGCCGAGCGCGACGAAGCCGACCACCATGGCCAGCGACGCCCCGGCGTTCACACCGAGCAGGCCGGGGTCGGCCAGCGGGTTGCGGGTGATCGCCTGCATCAGGGCGCCGGCGACCCCGAGCGCCGCCCCGGCCAGGATC
This sequence comes from Streptosporangium sp. NPDC000396, assembly GCF_042898655.1. Lineage (NCBI taxonomy): Bacteria > Bacillati > Actinomycetota > Actinomycetes > Streptosporangiales > Streptosporangiaceae > Streptosporangium > Streptosporangium sp. NPDC000396. Next base: position 157,526 of record NZ_JBIAZA010000016.1, on the reverse strand, counting down.
CCCAGCACGGTGCGCGGCAGCCGCAGGTCGTGGATGACCGCGGCGGCGTCGGAGCCGTCGGGGCGCAGCAACAGCGTCCACACGTCGGTGAGGGCGATCGCCCGGGTGCCGACGCTGATGCTCAGCGACGCCACGAGCAGCAGGACCGCGCCCGCGACGATGATCAGGAAAACCCTCACGACACCGGTGACCGCGACCAGGCCTCGGCCCGCCGCGCCGTCAGGAAGTCGACGACGTGGGAGACGACCTCCTCCTCCTGATCCAGGAGATAGAAGTGCTCGCCGGGGAAGGTGCGGATCCCGGCGAACCTCCGCGCGACCTCCCGCCACCGATCGGCGTCGGCGACGGGAACGCCGGGATCCCGGTCGCCGAGCACCACCGACAGCGGCGTGTCGATCATCGGTTCGAGCTCGGGCAGGTAGCGGCCGACGAGGCGGAAGTCGGTGCGGAAGGCCGGCAGGACGAGCTCGCGGAAGTCGGGGTCCTCCAGCATCTCGGGCGGGGTGCCGCCCAGCTCGCGCAGGTGCTCGATGATGCGCCGGTCGTCGTAGTCCGCGGCGTCGCTGGGCCGCTCGCGCTGGAGAGCGGGACTCTGGCGCCCCGAAAGGACCAGCCCGACCGGCCGACCCGACCCGCCCGCCTCCAGGCGCCGGGTCACCTCGAAGGCGACCGAGGCGCCCATGCTGTGACCGAACAGGACCGTCGGGATCCGCAGCCGGGAAGCCAGGACGTCCGCGACGGCACCGGCCAGGGTCTCCATCTCCTCGATCGCGGGCTCCTCGAAGCGGCGCTCGCGGCCCGGGTAGGCCACGGACAGCACCTCGACGTCGGCGGAGACCCGGACGGCCCAGCCGCGGAACAGGTTGGCCGAGGCACCGGCGGGCCCGAAGCAGATGATCCGCGCGCCGGCGCCGGGGCTGGGCCGGTGGCGGCGGAGCCAGGGGGTGTCGAGGTCAGCCACGGCCGACCCCCGTCTCCCCGGCGAACCGGGCCTCCAGCTCCTCTTCCGTCATGAGCTCCACCTCCAGGAACACCTCGGCCACCAGCGTGAGGCGGTCGTCGGCCAGCCCCTCGGCCAGGCGGGCGACGGTCAGGGACTGCAGGACGTCGTGAACCGAGATCGCATCGGTGTCCAGGGCTTCGCGCAGCCGCCCGACGATCACCGTCGCCAGCACCGAGTCGCCGCCCAGCAGGAAGTAGTCGTCGTTCAGGCCGACCCGGTCGACCTCCAGCGCCTGGGCCCAGACGTGGGCGATCACCTTCTGCACCGGGGTGACCGGCTCGACATGCTCGGGGGCCTCGGCCCGCGCCGCGACCAGCGCGGTCAGCGCGCGACGGTCGACCTTGCCGTTCGCGGTGAGCGGCAGCTCGCCGACGACCACGATGCGGTCGGGCACCATGTGGGCGGGCAGGCGCTCGGCGGCGTGCGCCTTCAGCCCGTCCTCGCCGGCCTCCGGTCCGGCCACCGCGACCGCGCACAGGCGCGGCACGGTGCCCGCCGTGGCGACGAGCGCGGTCACGTGCCGCACCGCCGGGTGATCGGCCAGCGCGGCCTCGACCTCTCCCAGCTCGATCCGGAACCCGCGGATCTTGACCTGGTGGTCGGCCCGGCCCAGGAACTCGATCGTGCCGTCGGCCCGGTAGCGCGCCCGGTCTCCGGTCCGGTACCACCGCAGGCCGTCCGCCTCGACGAACCGGTCCGCCGTACGCTCGGGGTCGCCCCGGTAGCCGTCGGCCACCCCCGCACCGCCGATCCACAGCTCTCCGGCCACCCAGTCGGGGCAGTCACGGCCCTGGACGTCGACCACGCGGCAGCGGACGTTCCGCAGCGGCGTGCCGTACGGGATGCTCGTCCAGCCCGCCGGGACCCGGCCGTCCCGCACCTCGCACACCGTGGAGTGGATGGCGGTCTCGGTGGTCCCGCCCAGGCCGGCGAAGCGGCAGCCGGGCACCTGGGCGGCCAGGCGGACCGGCAGGTCCACGCCGACCCAGTCTCCGCCCAGCAGCACCACCCTCAGGGTCGAGCCCAAGCGGTCACGTTCGGCCGCGACGAGGAGCATGTCGAGCAGGCTTGGCACGCAGTTCAGGACGGTGACGGCGTGCTCGCGCACCTCGCCGACCCACGCGGCCGCGTCGCGGCGGCCGGCCTCGTCCACGGTCACCACCGCGCCACCGGACGACAGCGGCGCGAAGACGTCGAAGACCGACAGGTCGAAGTCGAGCGCGGACAGCGCCAGCGTGCGGTCGTCCGGGCCGAGCCCGAAGCGTTCGACGAGGTCGGCGACGGTGTTCGCCGCCGCGCGGTGGGAGACCTCCACGCCCTTGGGCTCGCCGGTGGAGCCGGAGGTGAACAGGACGTAGGCGACCGCGTCGGGGGCGGTGTCCTCGGGAACGGCGAGCGGCCGTTCCCAGGTCACCGCCTCCACGTAGGGAAGGTCGTCGCCGAGGACCACCCGCGTCCCGGCGCGCTCGCGAATGCGGGCGGCGCGCGCGGGCGGCTGCTCGACGCCGATCGGCACGTAGTGCCCCCCGGCCGCGAGCACGCCGAGCACCGCGACCACCTGCTCGGGGCCCTTGGGCAGCCGGATCCCGACGGGGTCGCCGGGGACGACGCCGCGTGCGCGCAGCGCGCCGGCGACGCTCAGCGCCCGCCGGGCCAGTTCCTCGTAGGTCAGCGGCGGCTGCCCCGCGCCCAGGACGGCGGGTGCCTGCGGGGTGCTCGCGGCCTGCGCGAAGAAGGACCGGTGCAGCGCCCGCTCGGGCAGCGGCCCGTCGGTGGCGTTGGCGCGCTCGCGGACGGCGAGCTGCCCGGCGGGCAACAGCGGCCCGACCTCGGCGTCCCAGGCGGCCCCGTCGGCGAGCCGGTCGATCAGCGAGCCGAACGCGGCGAACATGGCGTCGGCGACCCCGTCGGGGAAGGCGTCGGCGCGCACGTCCCAGTTGGTCAGCAACCCGTCGTGCAGCTCGGTCACCTGGGCGTCGAGGATCACCTGGGGTCCCTGGGAGACGATCCAGACGGGCTCGCCGAGGCAGTTCTCCACGTTCGCGCCGAACAGCTCGCCGAGGTCGAGGGCGCTGGTGAACACCACCGGCGCCAGCACCTGCGCGCCCTGGTCACGCGAGAGGTCGCGCAGCACCTCCAGCCCGGAGTAGGAGGAGTGGGCCGCGGCCTCGTGCATGCGCCGCTGAACCTCGGCCGCGCGCTCGGCGAACGTGAGCCGCTCGCTCAGGTCCACGTCCAGCATGATCGAACCGGTGAAGTCGCCGACGACGCCGTCGACGTCGGGGTGGAGCGGGCGGCGGTCGAACAGCGGCACGTTGAGCAGGAAGCGCGGCTGCCCGCTCCACGCGCCGATGACCTCCGCGAAGGCCGTGGCGACGGCGACGGCCGGGGTGACCGCGTGCGCGCGGGCCCGCGCCGTCAGCCGGGCTCGCCGTTCGGGCGAGAGCCAGCCGTGCAGGCGGGTGACGCGGTTGGGGTCGCCGCGCTCGGCCTCGGGCCGGACCGGGAGAGCGGGCGCGCCGGGCAGCTCGGCCAGGCGCTCGCGCCACCAGCGCACATCGGACTCCGCCGGCGGCTGAAGGCGGCGTTCGGCCAGGTAGCTCGCGTAGTCGTAGCCCAGGTCGGGCAGCGGCTCGGCCGGGCGCTCGTACAGGTGCACGAGGTCGGCCAGGAGGATCCGGTAGCTGCGGGCGTCGGCCGCGAGCATGTCCACGTCCACGTGCACCCGGGTCCGGCCTTCGGGCAGCAGGGTCACCCGCACGTCGAACATCTGCCCGGCCTCGACGTCGAGCAGCCGGTGGGAGAGCCGGTCCCGCAGCGCGGTGAGTCGTCCCTCGATCTCCTCTGCCGGGGTGTCCCGCAGGTCGAGGACCTCGAGGTCGGTGCCGCGCGTCCACGGTTCGATCACCTGGCGGCCGTCGTCGAGGATCCGTGCGCGGAGCATCGGGTGGCGCTCGGCCAGCGCGGCGACCGCGACGCCCAGCCGCCCGGGGTCGACGCCGTGTCCGTCGAACTCGGTGTAGAGGTGCGCGGCGACCGCGCCGAGGGTCTGTCCTCCACCCCGTCCGACCCAGTAGGCATGCTGCATCAGGGCGAGGGGGAAGGGCTCGCCCTGTGCAGGTACGGCGGCCGCGGTGCCGGAGCGGTCCGTCCCGACCGGCGCGGAGGCGGCTTGTTCGGACACGGCATGCTCGGAGGTCCCGGCGAGACCGGCGATCAGCTCGGCCCACTGGGCCAGCGTGGGCCGGCGCGCCAGGTCGGCGAAGCCGACGTCCAGGCCCGCCCGGCGGCAGCGGTCGGCGATCCGCATGAACCGGATGGAGTCCAGCCCCAGAGTGATCAGGTCGTCGTGGTCACCCGGCGGCGTCGCCCCGGGCCCGAGCAGGTCGGTGGCCACACGCCGGAGGTCGTCGATCGTGATCATGGAATGCGTTGTCCTTCGCTTCGGAGGTCGTCGGCTTGGGCTGTGTCCCTGGCTGTGTCCCCTGGATCTCCTGCCTGCCGCGGTCGCTCGGGGCCTGTCGTGCCCCGGGCGCCGGTCAGGGCGGCCAGGGCCGCCGGGGTCGTGTGCGCGAACAGGTCGCGGACGCCGAACTCGATGCCCGCCTCGCGGGCGCCGCGCATCAGCCGCACCGCGGCCAGGCTGTCACCGCCCAGCTCGAAGAAGTCGTCCTCGGCGCCGATGCCGGTGATCCCGAGCACCTCGCCGAAGACCGCGCACAGACGCTTCTCGGCGTCGGTTCGGGGCGGGCGCCCGCCCGGCCCGGCGGTGTGGACCGGGGCCGGCAGGGCACGGCGGTCCAGCTTGCCGTTGGGCATCAGGGGCAGCGCGCCGATCACGACCACCGCGCCGGGCACCATGTGGTCGGGAAGCTCCTCGGCGACCCGGCGGCGGAGCCCGGCCGGATCGACCTCGTCCGGCGCCGCCACCACGTAGCCGACCAGCCGCCGGTCCCCCGGGCGGTCCTCGCGCACGGTGACCGCGACCTGGCGGTCACCGGCCGCGCGGCGCAGCGCCGCCTCGACCTCTCCGGGTTCGATCCGGAACCCGCGGATCTTGACCTGGTCGTCGGCCCGGCCCAGGAACTCCAGCGCCCCGTCGGCCCGCCAGCGCACCAGGTCTCCGGTCCGGTAGGTGCGCGAGCCGGGCGGGCCGAAGGGGTCGGGCACGAATCGTTCGGCGGTCAGCCCCGGGCGCCCGAGATAGCCTCGGGCCAGGCCCTCCCCCGCGACGTAGAGCTCGCCGGGAACCCCGGGAGGGACCGGCCGGAGCGCCGCGTCGAGCACTGCGACCCGGGCCCCGGCGACCGGATGCCCCACCGCGGGCCCCTCCCCCGGCCGCACCCGGGCGACGAGGGAGTCGACCGTCGCCTCGGTCGGGCCGTACAGGTTGAAGGCGGCCACCCCCGCAAGGCCGGCCAGCCGCTCCCACAGCGCCGGCGAGACCGCCTCGCCGCCGAAGCCCAGCACCGCGGGCAGCGGCCCGCCGTCGGCCTCCAGCCAGCGCAGCGTCTCCTCCAGGAGGGAGGGGGTGAGTTCGATGAAGTCCAGCCCCCGCTCGCGGATCGCCGCCGCCAGGGTGCGGGGATCGGCATAGGTCTCGTACGGCAGGACGTGCAGGGCGTGCCCGTCCAGCAGCCACAGCTGCGGCTGCCAGGACGCGTCGAAGGAGAACGACCAGGCATGGCCCACCCGCAGCCGCTCGCGCCCGGTGCGTTCGCGCGCGAGGCGGTGAAGCTCCTCCCGGTGGCTGTGGAAGAGGTTCACCAGCCCCGTGTGCGGCACCACGACGCCCTTGGGCCGCCCGGTGGAGCCGGAGGTGTAGATGACGAACGCCGGGTGGTGCGGGCTCAGCGGCGCGGTCCGCTCGGCGTCGGTGAGATCGTGACCGGGCAGGCCGTTCAGGCGCGCCCGCACCGCGGGGTCGTCGAGTTCGATCCCGGACCTCGGCAGCTCGACCCCGGCGCGGGTCAGCAGCACCGCGGGCCGGGCGTCGTCCAGGACGTGCGCGAGATGTTCCAGCGGATAGTCGGGGTCGAGCGGGACGTAGGCGCCACCGGCCTTGAGCACCGCGAGAATCGCCACCATGACGTCGAGCGAGCGGGGCAGCGCGATGCCGACCGGCGTCTCGGGCCCGACGCCCTCGGCCACCAGCAGCCGGGCCAGCCGATTGGCGCGGGCGTTCAGCTCGGCGAAGGTGAGCTCCTCCCCCTCGAAGACCAGGGCCGGGCTGTCCCCCGACCGCGCCGCCTGCTCCTCGAAGAGCGCCGTGACCGTGGACGGCGCGACCGGGCGGCTCCGGTCGGCCCACGCGCCGAGCACCAGCGGGCGTTCCTCGTCCAGCAGGATGTCCAGCTCGGGCAACCGCGCCTCGGGGTTGTCCACCACCTGGGCGAAGAGGTGCTCCAGCCGCCGCATGAGCCGTACCACCGTCTCCTCGCGGAACAGGGAGGTGCGGTAGGTGGCCTCGATGCTGAGCCCGGACTCCAGCAGGAACGCCTCGAAGGACAGGTCCAGCTGGGCGGTGCCGTTGTGGAAGGTCTCCCATGTCACCTCCAGCCCTGGCAGGTCGGGTCCGTCCATGCCCTGGGTGAGGAAGACGATCGTGACGTCGAACAGCGGGCTGCGGTCCAGCCTGCGCTCCACCCCCAGCTCGTCCAGCAGCAGGTCGAACGGGACGTCCTGGTTGGCGTAGGCCTCGCCGCAGACCGCCCGGACCCGGCCCAGGAGCTCGCGGAAGGAGGGCCGGCGGCTCAGGTCGACCCGGAGCGCGAGGGTGTTGCCGAGGTTGCCGATCAGCCGTGTGAGGTCGGCGTGGTCGCGGTTGAGCGTCGGCGTGCCGATCGCGACCTCCTGCGACTGGGTGTAGCGGCCGAGCAGCGCGGCCAGGCCCGCGACCAGCGCCATGAACGGCGTCGCGTGCTCCCGGGCGGCGAGGGCGGTGAGCCGCCGGGTGAGCTCGGGATCCACGTGGTGGGTGTGCCGGCCCCCTTCGCCGCTCGCGACGGCGGTCCGCTCGAAGTCGGTCGGCAGGTCGATGCGGGCCGGCGGCGGGGTCAGCCGCGTCCGCCAGTGTTCCAGCTGGGTCCGGTCGGGGGTGTTCTCCCAGCGGGCGCGGTGCCAGGCGGCGAAGTCGGCGTACTGCACGGCCAGGGCGGGCAGCGAGTCGTCCCGCCCGGCCAGGACGTCGCGGTAGGCGGCGTCGAGTTCCCTGGACAGGACGCCGAAGGTCATCCCGTCCCAGGCGATGTGCTGGACGACCATGACCAGGACGTGCCGGTCCGCCGCGAGCCGTACGAGCACCAGGCGCAGGGGGCTGTCGGCGGTCAGGTCGAAGGGGTCGCGCCCCGCCTGCCGGGCCAGCCGCGCGAGGGCCGCCTCCCGCTCCTCCTCGGCCAGGCCGCTCAGGTCGGCCTCCGACCACGACGGCGGCAGGTGCTCCAGCACGTTCTGGTACGGCGCGCCGGTGCCGTCGACCAGGTAGACCGTGCGCAGCGCCTCCTGCCGCCCGGCCACCCGTTCGAAGGCGCGCCGCAGCACGGCGGGGTCGAGCGCGCCGGTCAGCCGCAGCATGATGCAGACGTTGAACGCCGCACCCTTGGGGTCCACCTGGTGGATGAACCACATGCGCTGCTGGGCGTAGGACAACGGCACGGCCGTCCCGCCGGGCCGGGCCGGGATGCCCTCGCGGCCTCCCTGCCGCGCGGCGATGCCGCGCTCGTCGAGCAGGCGGCGCAGCAGCGCGCGCCGCCGTTCGTCCCGGCTCGCCGTACCGCCCGGGGTCATGCCAGGGCCTTGTCGAGCTTGGGGAGGAACTGGTCGACGGCCCAGGAGACGTTGAGCACGCCGGGCGCGATGAGCGCGAAGGCCAGGGAGGTGTCCACGGTGACGTAGCGCCCCTCCCTGACCGCCGGGATCTTGGAGAAGACGGCGTTGGACTCGAAGGTCTTCTGCGCCTCGGGCGAGGGGAAGAACATCACGACCAGGTCGGCGTCGATCAGGTCCAGGCGTTCGGCGCTGACCTCGCGCTTGGCGCCGAGCGCCTGGACCTTCGGCGACAGCTTCAGGCCGAAGGAGGAGAACATCCGCGCCGAAGACTCGTTGGGGTCGGTGACGGTCGGGATCTGCGCCAGGGTGGCGCCCTGGGTGAAGGTGAAGGTCCTGCCCTGCCACGCCGGGTGGTCGGCGCGGATCTTCGCGAACCGGTCCTCGACCTCCTTGATCGCGGCCGCGGCCCTGTCCTCGGCGCCCAGCGCCTTGCCGATCAGCGTGGTCTGCTGCTGCCAGGTGTCCTGGAAGGGGGCGGCGCCCTCGTAGGTGACGACCGGTGCGACCTTGGAGAGCTTCTCGAAGTCGTCGCCGATGGCGCGGTGCATGCCGGCGAGGATCAGGTCGGGTTTGAGGGCGAGGATCTGCTCGACGTCCACGACGTTGGGCTCGATCAGCGTGGGGGTGCGGCCCTGGAGTTTCGCGGCGACCCAGGGCTCGACCCCGCCCGGCCGGCCCGGCGACTTGGGCATGCCGACCGGTACCACGCCGCAGGCCAGGGCGGCGTCGGCGGTTCCGGTCGGGAAACCGACGGTGACCACGCGCTCGGGACGCCTGGGGATGGTGATCGCGCCCAGCTTGGTGGTGACGGTCCTGGGGAAGCCGGAGGAGGCCGCGCCCGCGCCCGCCGCCGTGACCGGGGCCCCTGCGGCGCTTCCGCCGCATCCGGCGAGGACGAAACCCGCTCCGAGGGCCGCCCCTCCCAGCAGGAATCTCCGCCGGTCGAGTGGGGGAACGGAGAGCGGGGACCTGGGCATGTGAAACCTCCGGCGAAACGGGGGACACGGAAAGTTTGGCAAGGCTTGCCTAATTAAATGTTGGTTAGGCTAACCTAATCAATATCATTTCGGTGCGCCACTCCGGGCATCACCATCTCTCGCCTTCCGCCCCCTCCTCTCGCCTTCCGCCCCCACGACTGGAGTCGCGATGACGTCAGCCGCCCCTGAACCGCTGCCCTCGGGGCTCACCCCATGGCCCGCCGAGACCGCCGCCCGCTACCGGGCGAAGGGCCATTGGGACGGCCGGACGCTCGGCGCCCTGCTCCGCGGGTGGGCCGCCGAGCACGGCGACCGCCTCGCGCTCGTCTCCGGCGCCGAGAGGCTGTCCTACCGCGAACTCGACCGCGCGGCCGACCGGATGGCCGCCGGCCTGCGCGATCTGGGAATCGGCGCGGGTGACCGCGTCCTGGTGCAGCTGCCGAACGTCGGCGCGTTCGTCGTCCTGCTCTTCGCCCTGGCCCGCGCCGGGGCGGTCCCCGTGCTCACCCTGCCGGCGCACCGGATCACCGAGATCGGACACCTGGCCCGCCTGTCGGAGGCCGTCGCCTACGTCATCCCCGACGAGCACGCCGGCTTCGACTACCGGGACCTGGCCACCACGCTGCTGGACCAGGCGCCTTCCCTCCGCCACGTCCTGGTGGCCGGAGAGCCGGGGCCGTTCACCCGCCTCGCCGACATCGACGCCGAGCCGCGCCCGCTGCCCGAGCCGGACGCCGCCGACGTCGCGCTCCTGCTGGTGTCGGGCGGCACCACCGGGGTGCCCAAGCTGATCCCCCGCACCCATCAGGACTACGGCTACAACGCCCGCGCCAGCGCCGAGGTGTGCGATCTGTCGGCCGGCTCGGTGTATCTCGCCTGCCTCCCGGTCGCGCACAACTTCACCCTGGCCTGCCCGGGGGTGCTGGGCACCCTCGGCGCCGGCGGCACCGTGGTGCTGTCGCCCTCCCCCGCCTCCAGCGACGCCTTCCCGCTCATCGAGGCCGAGCGCGTCACGGTCACCGCGCTCGTGCCGCCGCTCGTCCCGCTGTGGATCGAGGCGGCGGAGTGGGATCCGGCCGACCTGTCCAGCCTCCGGCTGCTCCAGGCCGGCGGCTCCAAGCTCTCCGCCGACCTCGCCCGCGCCGTCCCCGGCGCTCTGGGCTGCGCGGTCCAGCAGGTGTTCGGCATGGCCGAGGGCCTGCTGAACTACACCCGGTCCGACGACGACCCCGAGACCGTCGCCGTCACGCAGGGACGCCCGCTGTCGGAGGACGACGAACTGCGGATCGTGGACGGCGACGGCCGCGACGTCGCCCCGGGCGAAGTCGGCGAACTGCTGGTGCGCGGCCCCTACACCCTGCGCGGCTACTACCGCGCCGCCGAGCACAACGCCACCGCGTTCACCCCCGACGGCTACTACTGCTCGGGCGACCTGGTCCGCGCGCTCCCGTCGGGACATCTGATCGTGGAGGGCCGCGTCAAGGACACCATCGACCGGGGCGGGGAGAGCATCTCGGCCGAGGAGGTCGAGTCCCACCTGCTCGCCCACCCCGCCGTCCGGCGCGGCGCGGCCGTCGGCCTGCCCGACACCGGCCACGGCGAGCAGCTGTGCGCGGTCGTCGTTCCCGGCGGGACGCCGCCCACGCTCCAGGAGCTGCGGGCCTTCATGATGGCCCGCGGCCTGGCCGCCTTCAAGCTGCCCGACCGCGTCGAGACGGTCGAGGACCTCCCCGTCACCGCCGTCGGAAAGATCGACAAACGCGCGCTCGTGCGACTGGTCATCGACCGCTCCCCGGCATGACCGGGCAGCGGCACTCAATCGTCATCGAGGAAGGGAACGGTGTGGCAGCCCCGGACAGCGAGATCCTGGATCTGATCGGAGTCGGTTTCGGCCCCTCCAACCTCGCGTTGGCGATCGCCCTGGACGATCACAACAGGAGTGCGGCACGCGGGACCGCACTCGACGCGCGGTTCGCCGAGAGCCAGGCGCGCTTCGGCTGGCACCGCGGCATGCTCATCGAAGGCGCCACCATGCAGGTCTCCTTCCTGAAGGACCTGGCGACGATGCGCAATCCGGCCAGCGAGTACGGCTTCCTGTCCTACCTGCACGCCCGGGACCGGCTGGCCGACTTCATCAACCACAAGACGATGTTCCCGACCAGGATCGAGTTCCACGACTACCTGGAGTGGGCCGCGGACCAGTTCGCCCACCAGGTCTCCTACGGCACGCACGTGCGCACCCTGCGGCCGGTCAGGCGGCCCGGGCGCGACGGCGACATCGTCGCGGTGGACGTGGTCGCCTCCGACGGGCGTCTCGCCGGGCGCGCCCGCAACGTGGTGCTGGGCCTGGGTCTGCAACCGCATCTGCCCGAAGGGGTGCACGTCTCCGAGCGTGTCTGGCACAACCGGGACCTGCTGACCCGCCTGCCGACCCTGCCCGAGCTGAAACACCGCAGGTTCGTGGTGGTCGGCGCGGGCCAGAGCGCGGCCGAGGTCGCCGAGCACCTGCACAGCAGATACCCGCGGGCCGAGGTCTGCGCGGTCTTCGGCCGGTACGGCTACAGCCCCGCCGACGACAGCTCCTTCGCCAACCGGATCTTCGACCCCTCGGCCGTCGACGACTTCTACGACTCCCCGGAGCCGGTGAAGGAGGCACTGCTCACCTACCACGGCAACACCAACTACGCGGTGGTCGACACCGACCTGATCGACGAGCTCTACCGGCGCTCCTACCAGGAGAAGGTCCGCGGCGAGGAGCGGCTGCGGATCCTGAACACCTCCCGGGTGACCGCGCTCGACCGGATCCGCGACGGCGTGCGGGTCCGGGTCGAACACCTGACCTCGGGCCGGGAGACCTCGATGGAGTGCGACGCGCTGATCTTCGCGACCGGTTACCGCCCCGCCGACCCGCGGCCGATGCTCGGCGAGCTGGCCGACCTGTGTCTCACCGACGAGCGGGGAAGGGCGGTGGTGGGCCGCGACTACCGGCTGGTCACCGCGCCCGCCGTACGCTGCGGGATCTACCTGCAGGGCGGGACCGAGCACACCCACGGGCTGTCGTCCTCGCTGCTGTCCAACGCGGCCGTCCGCGCGGGCGAGATCGTACGGTCCGTACTGGGTCACCGCCCCTCCGCGACCCACCTCAACGGCCGACAGGAGGCCGCCACCTCGTCACGCTGACAGCGCGGGAACGGCCCGCCGTACGGCCCGCGCCCGCTCCGGCGTGGGGTCGTGCGGCCGCATCTGGCCCTGCGAGCGACTCTGAGGGACATTAGGCACATTCCCGCGCAAGGAGTTGAGAATGATGGCCACCCCTGCGCAAGTCGGAATCGTAAGCACGGGGGCTGCCTGATCGGGGTCAGCGAAGTGCCTGAGCGACGCGCTGCCGCAGGGCTTGATCGTTGATGCTGTCGGCGTCGCGCCAGGCGGCGTCAGTGACCTCTTCGGTCTGGAGTTGGCCGACATCGGTGGCGGCGCGGAAGAGGAACCGGAAGTCGAAGTGCTGGTGGTCCGGCTCGCCTTTGGCGTCGTTAGCAGGAATGAGGTGGACGTCGATGTGGATGGGATGGTCGCCGACTGGGGTCCCGACACTCAGGCCATCTTGGACACCGCGCTGGCCCGCGCAGACGCCGCAGTACATCTGCGGTTCGAGACGAACCTGTCGGAGTCCGGACGCCCCGCGACCGGTCCGGGCCGACGGGTGACGGTCGTCGGCCCCCGTGCCTGGGAGTATGAGTCGTGGACCGACGACCTGGACCGGGTCGTCGTGGCGCTGTCGCGCCAGAACTTCGTCTTCGCCGGCACCCTGCTGAACCAGTGGCTGGCCCGCTTCAAGCCGCTGGAGTTGGACGACAAGGGCCTGTATCTGTTCGCCCGCTCCACCGCCCTGCTCGGCGACCTTCAACGCGACCAAGGCTCCGTAATCGGGCCGTTGTCCGCCCAGCATTCCTATGCCAGTGCCCGCTCAGTATTCACCCAGCTCGACATCCCCCGCCGCATCGCCCAGCTAGACCTGTCCCTCGCGGTGGTGGCCGAGATGTCCGGCAAGCTGGAGATCGCCGCGCGCCAATATGAGGCTCTGGCCATCGATGACCGGCTTTCTTGCCGCGACCGCGCCAGAGCCCGCCTGTGGGTGGGAACCGCGCTGAGCAAGGACGGCAACCACGACTATGCCGCCCGCGTCATGCTCCTTGCGACCCGTGACTTCGAGGAACTGGCCGAACCTGACGACTGGTCGGTCGCCCAGCAAAAACTCGCCCTCGCCCACCGTGGCGCCGGTGACCTGAGCAAGGCCCTGCACTTCATCGATATCGCCCGCAGCACTGCGGTGACCGACTCGCCGATGCAGCGCGTGCGTCTGGACACCGCCCATGGCCACATCCTGCTGTCCGACCGAGCCACCGTGGATGATGGGCTGAGTGTCCTCGACCACGCCGCGAAGATGGCCGCCAAATATGGCCTGAGTCACCAACTGCGCAGCATCGAGAGCATCAAAGCCATGAGCGAGGGGGCACCCGGCCCTCGGCGACGGTGACCAGGGAGACAAGCACGTGATGAACAACCAGCAGGTCATCACCGAAGATCAACGGCAGCAAGCTGAGCTGATCTGGGACTACCACCAGATGCACCATGATGTGCGACCGGTCGACGTCGCGATCGGACTCGGCAGTCACGATCTCGGGGTCGCCGCTTTTTCCGCCGAGTTGTATCGCGCCGGACTTTTTCCCGTCTTGGTGTTCACCGGGGGCAACAGTCCCACCACCGCTGCCCGCTTCCCGCGCGGCGAAGCCGTGCACTTTCGCGAGCATGCTCTCGAACTCGGCGTCCCGGACTCGGCGATCCTGCTGGAGCCCAACGCGGGCAACACCGGCCAGAACATCACCTTCTCCCGCGAGGTCCTGGCCTCGGCCGGGATCGCTCCCACCACGGTGATGCTGATCTCCAAACCGTATATGGAGCGACGCTCGTTTGCCACCGCCCGCAAACTGTGGCCCGAGGTCGAGGTGATTTGCGCGTCAGAACCGCTGGGGTTCGACGACTACCTCAAGAGCATCGGCGACGACAGGCTCGTTCTCGACATGCTCGTCGGAGACCTGCAGCGGGTGATCGATTATCCCAAGCTTGGATTCGCCGTCGCTCAGGATGTCCCGAAGGACGTGCATGCCGCCTATGAATCTCTCCTCGCCGCCGGATTCACCAGCCGTCTGCTCAAGCCCTGATCTGCCCCGCCTCGTCACGCTGACAGGACGGAAATGATCGCGCCGTACGGCCTGCGCCCGTGAGCCGGTTCGCGCGGGCCGTACGCGATCGCACGACAAGACTGTTTCCTCTTTGTTCCGGCGCAGGCCTTCGGGCGCCGCCGCCCCGAACCGGGTCAGCCCCCGGCGGCCTCGGCGGTCTCCCTGGCCCAGCGGTAGTCGGCCTTGCCCGCCGGGGAGCGGACCATCTCCTCGACGAAGGCGAACGTCCGGGGCACCTTGTAGCCGGAGAGCTTCTCCCGGCAGTGGGCGTCGAGCTCCTCCACCGACGGCGTCATCCCCGGGCGGGGTTCGATCACCGCGGCGACCCGGCTGCCCCACCGTTCGTCGGGGATGCCGGTGACGACCGCGTCGAAGACCCCGGGGTGGCCCTTGAGGACCGCCTCGACCTCCTCGGGGAAGACCTTCTCGCCGCCGGTGTTGATGCAGACCGAGCCACGCCCGAAGATCGTGATGGTGCCGTCCGCCTCGACCTTGGCCATGTCGCCGGTGAGCAGCCAGCGCGTGCCCGCCTTGTCGGTCACGAAGGTGCGGCTGGTCTTGTCCTCGTCCTTGTAGTAGCCGAAGGCGATCCGGCCGCTCTTGGCGACCGTGCCGATCTCGTCCGAGCCGGGCTTGACCGGCTCCAGGGCCTCGTCGAGCACGGTCAGGTTGGAGGCGGCGTTGGCCTGGTACCGCTGGCCCGACTCGGGCGAGGAGCCGGGGACGGCCGAGGCGGTGTAACCGGACTCGGAGGAGCCGAAGTTGTCCAGGATCATCCTGCCGGGCAGCAGCTCCTGGAGACGGTCCCGGACGGAACCGGTCAGGATGGCACCGGTGGAGCTGAGCACCAGCAGCGACGACAGGTCGTAGGCGCCCGTGGCGATCTCGTCGGCCAGCGGGCGGGCCATGGCGTCGCCGGTGACGTTGATGGTCAGGACCTTCTCCCGTTCGATCGCCCGCAGCACCTCGGCCGCGTCGAACTTGCGGACGTAGACCATGGTCCCGCCCATCCACCAGGTGATGAAGGTGGCCATCTGCGCCGCGCCGTGCATCAGCGGCGCCGCCGCCATCATGGTCATCGGCCCGGCGGCCACGGCCGCCTCGATCACCTCCTCCGGCGTGGCGCGCGGCTCCCCGTAGGGGTTGCCGCCCCCGAAGCCGAAGAACAGGTCCTCGCACCGCCACATCACGCCCTTGGGCATGCCGGTCGTGCCGCCCGTGTAGATGACGTAGACGTCGTCGCCCGACCGTTCGGGGAACCCCCTCGTCTCCGGCCGGCCCTCCAGCGCCCGCTCGTACGGCACCGCCCCCTCGACCTTGGACGGGCCGCCCACCGCGATCAGGTGTCTCAGCTCGGGAGCCTGCGGGGCCACGGCCGCCACCCGATCGTCGAACTCCACGTCGAACAGCAGGGCCACGATGTCGGAGTCCTGATAGAGGTAGAGCAGTTCGGCCTCGACGTAGCGGTAGTTCACGTTCACCGGAACGGCCCGGAGCTTGAGCGCGGCCAGCATGCCCGCGACGTATTCGATGCCGTTGTAGAGATGGATGCCGACGTGCTGCCCGGCCCGCACGCCCTTGTCCGCCAGATAGTGCGCGAGCCGGTTGGCGTGCGCGTCCAGCTCGGCGTACGTCAGACGGCTGTCGCCGCAGATGACGGCGGCGCGGTCCCCGATCGCGTCCGCGAGCCCTTCGAACAGATCTGCGTGGTTGAACTCCATCGGGCCCCTCCTGGGGGGAGATCAGGGTTTGTCGCTGCCGACCATCCACATCGCGAAGAACTGGGCGCCGCCCCCGTAGGCGTGGCCCAGCGCCCGTCTGGCGCCGTCGACCTGGTGCTCCCCCGCCATCCCTCTGACCTGGAGCGCCGCCTCGGCGAACCGGATCAGCCCGGACGCGCCGATCGGATTGCTCGACAGGACCCCGCCCGAGGCGTTCCACGGGATGTCGCCGTCCAGGGCGGTGGCGCCGGACTCGGTGAGCTTCCAGCCCTCCCCCTCGGCGGCGAAGCCGAGGTTCTCCAACCACATCGGCTCGTACCAGGAGAAGGGCACGTACACCTCGGCCACGTCGATCTCCCGGCGCGGGTCGGTGATCCCGGCCTGCCGGTACACATCGGCCGCGCAGTCCTTGCCGCCCTGCGGGTTCACGGTGTCCCGCCCGGCCCGGAAGATCGGTTCCGAGCGCATCGCCGTACCCAGGACCCAGGCGGGGTTGCGGCCGGTGACCTTGTCCTCGGCGGCCAGGACCATCGCGCACGCGCCGTCCGACGACGGGCAGGTCTCCAGGTAGCGGATCGGCTCCCAGAGCATCGGGGTCGACTCGACCATCTTCTGGTCGATCCCGGGGATCCTCAGGTGGGCGTACGGGTTCTTCAGGGCGTTGAGCCGGTCTTTGACCGCCACCAGCGTGCCGATGTGGTCGGGAGCGCCGGAGCGGCGCATGTATTCGCGGATGTGCGGGGCGAAGTAACCGCCCGCGCCGACCACCAGCGAGGCGCTGAACGGCAGGTGCGTCGACAGGGCCCAGGTCGCGTTGGACTCCGACTGCTTCTCGAAGGCCACCACCAGCACCCGGTCGTGCACCCCGCCCTGGATCAGCGAGGCGCCCACCAGCGCGGTGGACCCGCCGACCGACCCGGCCGTGTGCACGCGCATCATCGGTTTGCCCGCGGCGCCGAGCGCGTCGGCCAGGTAGGCCTCCGGCATCATCACGCCCTCGAACAGGTCGGGCGCCTTGCCGATGACGACGGCGTCGATGTCCTTCCAGGTCAGGCCCGCGTCCTCCAGCGCGCGCAGGGCCGCCTCGCGGACCAGCCCGGCGATGGAGACGTCCCCTCGCTTGGTGGTGTAGCGGGTCTGCCCGACCCCGATGACCGCGCAGGGGTTACCCACGACTAGGCCTCCATCACGGTGACGAGGTTGTGCTGCAGGCAGGGGCCGCTGGAGGCGTGTCCGACGGTGCGGCTCGCCGCGCCGTCCAGGATGCGCTGGGCGGCCTCGCCGATCCTGATGAGCCCGGTGGCCATGACCGGGTTCGCCGCGAGCGGCCCGCCGCTCGGGTTGACGATCGTGGCCTCGGGCAGCTCCAGTGCCTGGCGGAGGATGAGCTCCTCGTGGCTGAACTGGGCGTGGAGCTCGGCCACGTCGACGTGACCCTTGCCGACCCCCGCCGCTCGTGCGGCTTCGGCGGCGGAGGCCGACCGGGCGAAGTCTCTCATGCCCAGGTAATGCGGTTCTATGCGGTGGGCGATGCCCGTGATCCACGCCGGGTTCGCGCACAGCTCCCTGGCCAGGTCCCCGGCCGCGAGCACCACCGCGGCGGCGCCGTCGGTGATCGGGGCGATGTCGTACGGCCGCAGCGGCTCGACCTCGGCGTCGCCCCCGGAGGGGTCCGGCAGGTCGAGGGCACAGGGGTTGGCTCGCCCGTCGGCGCGGCTGCGCCGTACGATCTCGTCCAGTTCGGCGCGGTCCGCCCCGGCGGCCGAAGCCTGGAGCGCGGCGAAGGAGACCTGGTCGAGGCCGAGCGGAGCCAGGTAGTAAGGGTCGAGCTGAAGCGTCATGATCTCCCGCAGGTCCCCCTGGGAGGACTTGCCGAAGCCGTAGACCAGCGCCGAGTCGACGTCGCCGTGCTGGAGCCTGACCCAGGCCTCGTACAGCGCCCACGCGGCGTCCATCTCCACGTGGCTCTCGGAGATCGGCGGCCAGGCGCCGAGCGCGTCGAGCGCGGAGACGAAGGAGAACGGCGCGCCCGCCAGGTAGTCGCACGACCCCGAGCAGGTGAAGCCGAACTTCCGCAGACCCGTCTTCCGCCTGACCTCCTCCAGCAGGGGAAGGATCAGCTCCGGCTCGCTGAGCCCCTCGTCGACCGCGCTGTGCCGGGTCTGCGCGAACGCGACGACCGCTACCTCACGCATCACAGCTCCGCGTCCGGCTCGCCCGTGGGGGCGAACCACTTGATGTTGGCCATGGACGTCGTCCACTCCTCTTCGGGCACCCACGCGGCCCGCACCCGCATGCCCTGCCGTACCTCGTGGGCCGCGACCCCGCCGACCAGGGCGATCATGGGGATGTCCGAGCCGTCGAGCAGGATGTAGGCCGAGACGAACGGCACCTCGGGGGCACGGGGGTCGGGCAGGTTGTTGATCGCGAAGGTGGTGATGGTGCCGGTGTCCGGCAGCTCGACCTCCTCGGTGATCACGACGCCGCACTCCGGGCAGGACATCCGGTAGGGCACGTAGACCTTGTGGCAGGAGCCGCACCGGCAGCCGATGAAGGTTCCCCGCGCGATGCCCTCCAGGAAGCGGGCGAGCGCCAGCCCCGGCTTCACGACGTACTCGGCGCGAACCGGGGACACGATCCTGGTGACCTCGGGGACGAAGCTCTCGATGTCGGTGATGTGCCCGGTGCGCTCGGCCCGCCAGCGTGGGCGGACCCGCAGGCCGGGGCGCATGGCCTTGGCGTCGCCCGCGTCGACCGCGTGGACCAGCGCGGTGTCGGCTCCGTCCAGCCGGATCAGGGCCCAGGCGAACGGCCGGTCCAGCGGGTGGCCCTTGCGCGGGGTCCGCACCCACGACCAGCTCTCGACCGTTCCCGCCGGGCCGACCTCGACGAACTCTCCGGTGACGGCGTCGCCGGTGTCCGGGTCGTACTCCAGCGGTGGCACCAGCGTCCTTCCCGCGGCCGTGCGGACCCCGACGACGCGCCCGTCTCGCAGCTCGGTGAGGAACCGCCCGATCACCGGCCCCGTCGTGCGCGTGTAGCCTCCGGGGAACTCCAGCACGTGCCGCGCTTCCAAACTCATCCGCTCTTCCCCTCCTCCGCCGGGCACCGGTGTTTCGCGGATGCGGGACCCTCGTGATCGGCGCGCTTGTCGGAGCCTGGTCGCGAGCCCTCTTGCGGGCTCTCAGATCGCACGGTCCCGCCCTTCCCAGTACGGGTCGCGCAGCTTGCGTTTGAGGAGCTTGCCGTTGGGCTCGCGCGGCATCTCCTCGATGAAGTCGATGGACTTGGGCCACTTCATCTTCGCCAGGCGGCCCCTGAGCGATTCGAGGAGCTCGGCGGCGAGTTCGGGCGAGGGTGCGACGCCGGGCGTGGGCTCGACCACGGCCTTGATCTGCTCGCCCCACTCCTCGTCGGGGATGCCGAACACGGCCACGTCGGCGACCTTCGGGTGGACCATCAGCTCGTTCTCGATCTCGGCCGGGTAGATGTTGGCCCCACCCGAGATGATCAGGTCGGCCTTGCGGTCGCAGAGGAACAGGAAGCCTTCCTCGTCGAGATAGCCGATGTCGCCGACGGTGAAGTACTCCTTGAGGCGGTTCGCCTCGGTCTTCTCCTTGTCGCCCTTGTATTCGAAGCCGGAGCCCATCATCTTCATGTAGATCGTGCCCGGGGTGCCGGTCGGGACCGGCTCCAGGTTCTCGTCCACGATGAGCAGCTCGCTGATCGGCCAGGCGGTGCCGACGGTGCCGGGGTGCTTCTTCCAGCCCTCGGGGGTGGCGATCGTGCCGCCGCCCTCGGTCGCGGCGTAGTACTCGTAGATGCAGTCGCCCCACCACTCGAACATCGCCCACTTGACCGGGACCGGACAGGGCGCGGCGGCGTGGATCATCCATTTGAGCGAGGAGAGGTCGTACCTGTTCCTGACCTCGTCGGGGAGCGCGAGCAGGCGCTTGAAATGGGTGGGAACCATGTGCGAGTTGGTGACGCGGTATCTCTCGCAGAGCCGGAGCGTCTCCTCGGCCTCCCACTTGTCCATGTAGACGAGCGTGTGCCCCATGTGCAAGGCCGTACCGCCGAACTGGGTGACCGCGGTGTGGTAGTTCGGCGAGGTGATCAGGTGGGCGTTCTCCTTGCCCGGGGTCATGCCGAACAGACCGAGCAGGAACGTCATCATCTCGGCCGCGTCGTCCGGGTCCAGCCCGCTGAGCGCGCGCCGCACGCCCTTGGGCTTGCCGGTGGTGCCGGAGGTGTAGTGCATGGTGGCACCGGCCGTACGGTCCGCCGGAGCGGTGACGGGCCGGCCCTCGGTCAGGTCCGAAGCGGGCCGCACCCCTTCGACCTGCCCGAACGCGAAGACGCGATCCTGGGCGAGGCCCGACTCCGCGACGCCCCGCAGCCCCTCCTCCGCGTGGCGCTCGTCGATGAAGAAGGCCTGGGCCTCGCTGTCGGCGACGATGTAGCCGATCTCCGGGCCGGTGAGGTGCCAGTTGATCGGCGTGTAGTACCACCCGGCCTGCAGGGCGGCCAGGTAGAGCACCAGTCCGTCGGCGCCGTTCGGAACCAGGCCGCAGAGTCCGTCACCCGGCTTCAGACCCAGCTCCCGCAGGCCGTGCACGAACTGGTTGGCGCGGGCGAGCAGGTCACCGGCTCGATGTTCGGTGCCGTCCGGGTCCACGGCGGCGATCCAGTCGGGATCCGCCTGCGCCAGCCGCCAGAAGCCGAGCGTTCCCATCGGGAATCCTCTCTGATCGAAAGGCCTCCCGGATCGCCGAAGTGAATCATGTTCTCGAAATCACAAAGAACCCTGGCAGCACGGGAGGGATGGAACAAGAATCTGTTCTCGTACGCAGGGGCAGACTAACCCGCTTGAGACACACCGAGCAAGCGCTTGATTTAGACCGCGAACACGGATGCGGCCCGGCCCTCCCTGTCTCACCACCCTGAATCAGCGAGAGCCATCAGACAAGGACGACTTCCCTTCCCCCCTTCCCCCGATTCCCTTTTCCCCGGCTCCCCCGGCTTCCCTTCCCCCGGCGCCTCCTTCCCTGACGCCCCCTCTCCTCCAGCGCTCCTCCTCATCCCGACCCCCTCTCACCCCCCGGCGGCGCCGATCACCCGGCCTCCCAGCACCACCAGCCAGCGGCCGCACTCGCACCGCGAATAACGCACGGTCCCCTCGAAGCTGTCATGGGCGGACGCCGTGCCGGCCGCCAGGCGCCCGCACTCCGGACAGGAAGGAAGCTGCTTCACCGGGATGTTCGCAATCATGCGCCCAGGATGATGTAAGGGTTTAATACGTTTCAACCCTTACAGAGGAATGGCGGCCGAGCTCACCACGGCCCGGGCGGCGCCAGTCTGGCGGCGCGAGCCGTACGGGATCTAGGATTCCCTAGCAAGCGCTTGCTAACACGATGGAGGCCGTCCGTGGAACTTCTGCCGATCAGCACCCCCCACTGCCTCGTCGAGCGCGACGACCACATCGTCGTGGTGACCATGAACAGGCCCGAGGCGAAGAACGCCCTCTCCTCCGACATGCTGGTCGGCCTGGCCGACGCGTGGGCCTACGTCTCCGACGAGCCCGAGGTCCGGGTCGCCGTGCTGACCGGCGCGGGCGGAACCTTCTGCGCGGGCGCCGACCTGAAGGCCATGGGCACCCCGTCGAGCGACCCCCGGGTGCAGAAGCGGGCCGCGGAGATCCCCGACTTCCATTGGAAGGGCCTGCTCCGCGACTCCGGCGCGCTGCCCACCAAGCCGATCGTCTGCGCGGTCGAGGGCTACGCCGTGGCTGGGGGCACCGAGTTGCTCGTCGGCACCGACCTGCGCGTGGTCGCCGAGTCGGCCACCCTCGGCCTGTTCGAGGCCCGCCGCGCGCTGTTCCCCATGGGCGGCTCGGCGGTACGGCTTCCCCGCCAGATTCCCTACGCCTTCGCCATGGACATCCTGCTGACCGGGCGGGCCATCACCGCCCAGGAGGCCCTGAACATGGGCCTGGTCAACCAGGTGGTCCCGGACGGCCAGGCGCTCACGGCCGCCCTGGAGATCGCCGGGCAGATCGCCGAGTGCGGGCCGCTCGCCGTGCAGGCCATCCTGCGCACCTATCGCGAGACCCTGGGCATGCCCGAGGCCGAGGCCCTGAAGATCTCCGACGCCATCGGCTGGCCGGTGATCGGCTCCGAGGACGCCAAGGAGGGCTCCCGGGCCTTCAAGGAGAAGCGCCCGGCGGTCTACCGCGGCAAGTGACCCGCCGGTTTCGCGAACCGGACCGCCGGGCCGGTCACGGCACGAGAACCACGTGCCGCCCGGCCCGGCGGATACGAGATGTGACACGGGAGCCGTCCGTTCGCGGAACGGCACCCGGGCAGAGCACTACTCCTGGGTCAGGCGGCCCAGGCGTTCGGTGGCCTCGATGTATTTCTCCACCATTCCGAAGACCACGTCCTTGGCCGACCTCACCTGGTTCATGGTCCCGATGATCTGGCCGGCCGGGAAGGTCGCCAGCTCGGCGGCGTCGGAGCGGCCGATCCTCCGCAGGGCGTCGGAGACCAGCATGAACTGCAACGGCATCGGGAGAGTTCCCGGAGACTCCTCGGACTCCCAGGCGTCGGTCCAGTCGTTCTTCAGCAGACGCGCGGGCTTGCCCGTCCACGAGCGCGAGCGCACGGTGTCGCGGGAGGTCGCCTCCAGGATGCGCCGCTTGGCCATCTCGGGGGTGTCGGCCTCCTCGACGGTCAGCCAGATGGATCCGGTCCACACGCCCTCGGCGCCGAGTGCCAGGCCCGCCGCCATCTGGCGCCCGTCGCCGATGCCACCGGCGGCCAGCACGGGCACGTCCACCGCGTCCACGACCTGCGGGATGAGCACCATCGTGGAGATCTCACCGGTGTGCCCTCCCGCCTCGGTGCCCTGGGCGACGACGATGTCCACGCCGACCTCGACCTGCTTGACCGCGTGCCGGGGGGTCGAGGCCAGCGCCGCCACCTTCACGCCCTTGGCGTGGGCCAGCTCGACCACGTCGGCGGGCGGCGGGCCGAGGGCGTTGGCGAGCAGCGCGATGGGGTGCTTCAGCGCCACCTCGACCTGCGGCCGGGCGGTGGCGTCGGTCCAGCCGAGCAGGACCTTCCCCGCGTCGGAGCCGGACAGCTCCGGGACGTTGTGCGCGGCCAGCAGGTCGTCGACGAACTTGCGGTGCCCGTCGGGGATCATCCCCTGGAGCCGTCCCACCAGGTCCTCGGGAGAGTCGACGCCCAGGTCGGCTCCCGCGTAGGAGGCGGGCATGACCACGTCGACGCCGTACGGCCTGCCGTCGACATGGTCGTCGATCCACTTGAGCTCCATCTCGAGCTCTTCCGGAGTGAAGTAGAGGGCGCCGAGCACGCCCATCCCGCCGGCGCGGCTGACCGCGGCGACGACATCCCGGCAGTGGCTGAACGCGAAGATCGGAAGCTCGATGCCGAGCATGTCCGTGACACGTGTCCGCATGCGCCCACGGTACGATCCAAACCCAGCAAACTGCAACGCGTTCTAATATAGAATCTTTCGTCGATACTGACGATTAATCATAAAACGGGCACCTCTAAAGAGAACACGTTTCAGCGAGGCATCCTGCGCCAGATCGCGCGGGGCAGCACGCGCATCACCGCGAAGACCGCGCGCAGCCTGCCGGGAACCCACACGACCTCGGCGTTGGAACGCAGCCCCGCGATCACCGCGTCGGCGACCTCTCCCGGCGTGGACGACATCGGCGCGGGAGACATGCCCTCGGTCATCCTGCCGATGACGAACCCCGGCCGCACGACCATCACCCGGGCGCCCGAGCCGTACAGCGCGTCGCCCAGCCCCTGCGCGAAGCCGTCCAGCCCGGCCTTGGCCGAGCCGTACACGAAGTTGGCCCGCCGCACCCGCACCCCCGCCACCGAGGACAGGACCACCAGCGTGCCGTGACCCTGCCGGCGCAGCCGCCGGGCGGCGAACAGCCCGGCGGACACGTGGCCTCCGTAGTTGACCGCGACCGCCTCGGCGGCGGCCACCGGGTCGGCGTCGTAGGCGGCCTGGCTGCCCAGGACGCCGAAGGCGGGGATCACCACGTCGAGGTCGCCGACCAGCTTCGCGGCGCTCTCGATCACCTCACCGTGCGTCTCCGGCCGGGAGGCGTCGAACTCCAGCAGGTGCACCTCGGCGCTCCCGATCACCGGGGGCGTGTCACCGGGGTTCCTGGCGGCGAGCACGACCCGGCGGGCGCCGTCGCGGACCAGCCGCTCGACGATCGCCAGCCCGATCTCGCTGCGCCCGCCCAGCAGCAGCACGGTGTCCACCGAGCCCAGGGCGTTCTTCACGGGCAGTCCTCCTCGAGAAACCTCACAGGTCCAGTCTCCTCGCCAGGTCGGAGCGGAACACCCCTTCGGGGTCCGCCTCGTCGCGGACCTTACGCCACTCGCCCAGCCGCGGATACATCGCGGCCATCGTCCCGGCCGACATCCGCGAGTCCTTGGCCAGGTAGACCCGCCCGCCCGCCTCCGCCACCCAGCCGTCGAACTCCCGCAGCAGCCCGGCCAGGCCTCGCCTGCCCGCGGGGATGTCCAGGGCGAGCGTCCAGCCCGGGATCGGGAACGACAGCATCCCGGGAGTGCCGGGGCCGAACCGTTTGAGCACGGCGAGGAAGGAGACCACGCCCTCGGCCGACAACCGGGAGACGATCCGCCGCAGCGTCGCCTCCTCGCCGAACGGGACCACGAACTGGTACTGGACGAAGCCGTGCGAGCCGTACGCCCGGTTCCAGCCGTCCACGAAGTCCAGCGGGTGGAAGAACGGCGCGAGGTCCTGGACGAGACCGGTCCGGGGACGCGCCCTGCGATACCAGGCCTCGTTGAAGGCCCGCACGGTCACCGGGTTGAGCAGGCCGTTCGGCACCCAGGGCGGGGCCTTCAGCACCGAACCGGGGGCGAACGCCAGCGGGTCGGCGCCGCGCGGCAGCTCGTCGCGGCCCGCGTGGTCGCCCCGGGTGAGCACGCTGCGGCCCATCCGGCCGCCGCGGGCGAGCAGGTCGATCCAGGCGACGGTGTAGCGGTAGCGGCCGTCGGTGGCGGTCATCGTCTCAAGGGTGTGCTCCAGGTCGCGGGTGCGCTCGACGTCCACCCGCATGCGCGAGGTCTCGATCGGGACGCACCGGAACACCGCCTCGGTGATCACACCCGTGAGCCCCATCCCGCCGACCGTGGCCCAGAACAGGTCGCTTTCCGGCGTGAGCGTACGGCTGACGCCGTCGGCCGTGACCAGGGTGAGAGAGCGCAGATGGGCGCCGAGGGAGGAGTCGGCGTGGTGGTTCTTGCCGTGCACGTCGGCCGCCACGGCCCCGCCGACGGTCACGTGCCGGGTGCCCGGGGTGACCGGGACGAACCAGCCCCGGGGCACGAGGGCGGCCATCAGGTCGTGCAGGCTCAGTCCCCCGGCGGCGGTGACCAGGCCGGTGGCCTCGTCCAGGGACCAGGAGGTCAGCGCGGTGCAGTCGAGCACCAGCCCTCCGGCGTTCTGCGCGGCGTCTCCGTAGGAGCGGCCGAGCCCCCGTGCGGCGATGCCGCGGCCGGGCGCCCGCCGTACCAGCTCCGCGACCTCCTCGGCCGAACGGGGCCGGGCCAGGCGCGCCGGGGTCGGCGCGGTACGGCCCCAGCCGGTCAGGAAGGTCATCGAAACTCCTCAAGCGTGGAGACCGCGGGCTTCCGCCGGGGAAGGAGGTCAGGTCAGGTATATCGCGACGGCGAGCGAGACGAGCAGGAGCGCGATGAACACCTGGAGATGCCGATCGCGCAGGGCGAGCTCCTCGGGCTCCTCTCCCACGCCCCGGTCCACCAGCAGATTATGCCGCAGGACGATGAGCACGAAGGGGATGATACTGATCGCGTGGAACGGCCCGGGGTGGTCGTTCAGCGCCCACAGGCAGTAGGTCACGATCATGGCGCCGGAGGACATCGCCCGCACCCCCGCGAGGTAGGTGGGCGTGTAGGCGGACAGGATGGCCCGCGTGGCGTTGCCGTCGGAGGCGCGCAGCTCCGCCTCGCGCTTGCCCGCCACGAGCTGGAGCGAGCCGAGCGAGACCACCACGAGGAACCAGTTCGTCACCGGCACGTCCACGGCCACCGCTCCCGCGAAGGCGCGGATGACGTGGCAGCCCGCGACCGCGACCAGGTCCACCACCTCCTGGTGCTTGAGCCAGTAGGTGTAGGAGAAGGTCAGCGCCAGATATCCGGCGACGACGGCCGGCAGCCGCCAGCCGCCGGACAGCGCGGCGAGCGCCGGGGCCAGCGCGACGAGCAGGCCCCCGGCGACCCACGCGAGCCGCACCGGGACCAGGCCCGCCGCGATCGGGCGATGGCGCTTGCGCGGGTGACGGCGATCGGCCTCGACGTCGGCGGCGTCGTTGAGCAGGTAGGCGCCGCTCGCCGCCGCGCAGAACGCCACGAAGGCGATCAGCGCGTCCAGCAGTCCCTGGACGGTCACCAGCACGCCCGCCGCCGCCGGCGCCGCGAAGACCAGGGCGTTCTTCAGCCACTGGCGCGGGCGGCAGGCCCGGACGAGGGCGGCGGGTGAGAATCCCCGGGCAGCGCGCGCGGCCGCCGGCGGATCCGCCGGCGGCCGTGCGACAGTCTTTTCCTCGCTCACCGAATCCTGTTCGTCAGGCCTTCTTGCCGCCGCGGATCGCGATGACGCCGACGACCAGCAGGACGAGGCCCACCAGGAGAAGGACCATCGGGATCGTCACTTTGAGCAGGGTGATCTGGCTCTTGCTGCTGGTGGCGTCCTCCACCAGTTCGCTGACCGTCTGGGGGGTCATCTTGGCCGTCGCGACGAGGGCGATGACGCTGTGGATGCCGTCCTGGGTCTTGAGGACCTCGTGGCGCTGCTGCTCCTGCTTGACCGGCGAGCCGGTCGTGGGCTCGATCCAGAACGTGTTCTTGCCGTCGTAGAACCGGTCGACCTGGACGTCGCCCGTCGTGTCCGTCACGCCCATGATCGAGGCGGGAACACTACGGGTCTCGGTCTTCGTGGTCGGGACGTCCTGCTCGAACCGGTAGACCGGCAGCCCGTTGACGTTCTCCTCGGCGACGAACTTGGCGTCGAACGCCATGCCGGTGGTGGAGTTGAACACCTTGTAGGTCTTCTTCTCCACGTCGAACGGGAACTTGTAGATCTGGCCCTCAAGCTTGCTGGGCTTCTTGTCGATGTTCACCGAACAGCAGTTGATGCCCTCGCCGGTGAACTTGTTGAAGGCACTGCGCCGCTCGACGAACGTGATCATCCGGTTGTTGTTGGTCACGTCGTTCGCCACGGTGGCCTCGTCCCAGACGACCCGGTCGCCCTCGGCCTGGGACACGTCTCCGCGGGTGGTCACGATGATGTCGAGCTTGCCGGTCATCACCTTGAGGTCCTTGGCGCTGAAGTACTGCGCCCCCTCGGCTTCCAGCCTGGAGATCCCGTACTGCGCGGCCGGAGCCGCGATCAGACTGCCTCCGATCACGATCCGCACAAGCGGCGCCAGCACGATAAGGAACGCCCCGATAGCTAAAAGGACTACTCCGACAACCCGGCGCATCTACCCTCCTGGGGGATTCCAACTCTGGGGGGTTTAAGGGGGGATAGGTGGATTAACGATGCTACTCGCCGGTATGTTAGTTGCCGAGAGTGACCGACGTCACGAGGGATGCGGAAAAGTGACCGAAACAGGTTCTAGATCGGAATCCCTCTCCCGGCCGGGCTCTCCCGGCCCACGGCCGGATCTCGCCAGACCCCCGCAGGATCTCTCCAGGGCCGGCGGTCACCTGGACACCCTCGACGGCGTGCGCGCCATCGCCTCGTTCGCGGTGCTCGTCTTCCACGTGGCGACCGAGACCGGGGCCGCGCTGGAGGAGGGCTTCACCGGCGCGCTGCTCGCCCGCGGCGACGTCGCCGTGCCGATCTTCTTCGCGCTCTCCGGACTGCTGCTCTACCGTCCCTTCGCGGCGTCGCTGCTGCACGGGCACCCCGCCGTCCGCACCCGGTCCTACCTGTGGAAGCGGGCCGTGCGCATCCTCCCCGCCTACTGGCTGGTCGTCGTCACGGCCATGCTCCTGTGGTCCCGTGATCACCTGTCCGACGGCTGGACCTGGTTCAAGCTCCTCACCCTCAGCCAGAACTACGACACCACCCCCTGGTGGTTCGGCCTGGGCCCCAAGGGCCTCGCCCAGATGTGGAGCCTGTCGGTGGAGGCGGCCTTCTACATCGTGCTTCCCCTGCTCGCGGTGGGGCTGACGGCCTTCGCGCGGCGTGGCGGCGAAAGCGTGCCGGCCCGGGCCAGGCGGCTGCTGATCGGCCTGGGCGCGCTGGGGGCGCTGTCCTTCGCCTGGACGCTGGCGACCTACTACCCGGAATACCGGCCCTACCTGAACTCCTGGCCACCCCGGTCGGCGATCTTCTTCGCCGCGGGGATGGCCCTGGCCGTGGTCCTGGCCTGGGCGCGGGCCGACCTGGACGAGAACTCCCCGGCACGGCGCTTCGAGCACGCGGTGGCGGCCTCCCCCGGCTCGTGGTGGCTGGTCGCGGCCCTGACGTACGCGCTCGCCGCCTCCCCGGTGACCGGGACCCGGTTCCTCGGCATCGACGGCGTCTGGTCCGGCCTGTTCGAGCTGACCCTCTACACGGTCGTCGCCGTGTGCCTGCTCATCCCCGCCGTGTTCCCGCCGGAGGGGGACTCTCTCGTCAGCCGCCTGCTCGGCAACCGGGTGATGGCCTATCTCGGCCGGATCTCCTACGGCGTGTTCCTCTGGCAGTTCGTGGCGATCTACCTCTGGTACGGCTTCACCGCGCAGCGGCCCTTCACCGGCGGCTTCCTGGCCAACCTGGCGCCCATCACCGCCCTGACGCTGGCGATGGCCGCCCTGACCTACCGGTTCGTGGAACGGCCGCTCCGCCGCCTCAACCGCGTCGTCTCCTGACCGTCCGTCCCGGCCCGGACCGTGCCGCCGGGCCTGCGCTTGGCCATATTCCTGGCCGTACGCTAGGAGGGCTGCTCGCCCTCGGCGTACGGCGCGCCCAGGGCCACACCGGTCACGCAGACCGGCGCCGTCGGGTCGTCCATGACGACCCGGATCCCCCTGCCCACACCCTTCACCGGGAAATGGATCAGCCCTCCGGAGGTCTCCTTGAGGCTGAGCACGATCCGCTCCTCGCCGACCTCGACCGTCACCGAGACCGGCCGGCCCGCCGTGTAGGCCAGCGCGCCCGCGGTGGCCAGGCCGCCGAAGGAGACAGCGTCGGGGAAGAAGGCGGCGCCGTTCACCACGGGGATGCAGCGCTCGTTCTTCCCGCGGGCGGCGAAGAAGCCGAAGACGCTCATTCGCGCCAGCCTGCCGTTCCGGTCGAAGACCCGCGCCTCGTGGGAGGGCTCGGGGTGAGCCATCCTGGCCTGGAGGGCCGGGCGGGCCAGCGGGGCGAGCAGGCGGGTGCTGAGCCGCCGTTCACCGTTCACCGGCAGCACGATGTCCGCGGGGACCGGCGACGGATAGATCACCGCGTTGTCCGGCGCGGCGGCGAGCTGCGCGGCGGCGGTCTCCAGGTAGGCCCGGACACGATCGCCGTGGAGGGTCTCCCGGTAGGTCTCGATCGAGATCACCGACAGCACCAGGTAGGCCCCCGCGGTCAGCCCCGCCGCGAGGACGAGCGGGGACGGGGCCGGAAGCGGGCGGCGGTAGGCGTCCGTCTCTCCCGTGACCGGCAGCAGCGCGAGCCCCAGGCAGAGCGCGAGGACCACGACGGCGTCGGCGACGTAGCGGGTCTCCGCGCCCACCAGCGCCACGAAGCCGCCCCGGGCGATCACCGTCGGGACGGCGTCCGCGAAGACCAGGTAGCCGCCCAGGATGATCCACGCCCGCAGCGCCCGGCGCCGGTGGAAGACGGTGATCGCCACCAGGGCCGCCAGCACCGCCCAGGAAACGGCGACGACGAAGTCGGAAGGACCGGCCAGGCCACCCGTCGGGGTCGGGGGCGCCCACGTGAGCGGGCCGCCGATCGCCCCGCTCGGGAACGTACGGCCCAGCATGATCGACACCAGCTCCAGGGCCACATCCGGCTTGGGCACCGACGCGCCCTCCCCCGGGGCGGTGCCCATCCTGGCGAGATAGGCGATCGTGTAGACGGCGAGCGCCATCACGTGCGTCGACCAGAGCCGCCAGTGCCGCCGTGCCTCGCGGAACATCGACCGGACCCATCCGGCCCGCCGATCCCCGAGGAAGGCCGTGGTCAGGGCGAACAGCAGGAATGTGACGAAGACGCCCTTGGTGTTGAAGGCCATACCGGCCACGCACCACGCCAGCGCGCGCCAGCCGTACCGGGCGCCCTCGCCACGGGCGAAGCGGACCTGTTCGGTCACCGCGAGCACCAGGACGAGCTGGAGCGGGACCGCGTTGATGGCGGCCGACCACCAGCCGAACGCCGGGATCGTCAGCGGGGAGAAAAGGATCGGCATCAGCGGCAGCAGGATCGCCGGGCGGGTGCCGAACAGGATTCTGAGCAGCCGGAGCGCGAGCACGCCGAGCAGCACCTGCACGGCGAACGTGACGGCGGCCACCAGCAGCCAGTTGTAGGGGGCGATGCGGGAGAGCACCCAGGTCAGCGCGATCGCGCCGGGCATGAAATGCCCCTTGTGCTCCCGGGTCACGTAGTCGAGGGTGAGGTCGTTCTCGTAGGCGTTGCCCACGAACAGCAGGTCGTCCTCGACGAAGTATGAGTCGCGCAGGACCATCACGCGCAGCGCGAGCGACACCGCGATGAGGAGCGCCGCACCGAGCAGCACGGGGTTGCGCAGGCCGGCCAGCCAGCCGGGCAGTGCGATCCGCGTGGTCGGTGAATCCGGTTGCGCGGTCTCCGTGACCTCCACCAGCTGTCCCCTTCTGATCCCCGTGTCCCGGCTTCTGATCCCCGTATCCCGGCGGAACACCCTACGAGCCAGTAAAGACGAAGAGCAATGCGGTGTTATGCTCCGGCAAACCTGATTTGTTCCACCGCCGTGAGGAGCAGCGTTGGAGACTCCACAGGCGCCGTTCCGTGCCACCCTGGGCCGGTCGATCGAGCTGCTCAGCGCCTTCCGCAAGGAACAGAGCGACCCGGACTTCTTCTACGGCCTGCTGGCCCGCGACACGGTCGCCCAACTCGCCTCCTACACCGAGCTGAACGGCGCGCTCGTCGCCGACATCGGCGGCGGCCCCGGATACTTCACCGACGTGCTCCGGGCCGTGGGCGCCCGTCCGGTCTGCGTGGACTGCGACGCCGGGGAGATGATGGCCCGCCAGGGCGCCGCCCCCGAAGGGGCGGTGCTGGGCAGCGCGCTCGACCTGCCGCTGGCCACCGGCTCGGTGGACGTCTGCTTCTCCTCCAACGTGCTGGAGCACGTGCCCGACCCGTGGCGGATGGCCGGGGAGATGGTCCGGGTGACCAGGCCGGGCGGCGTGGTCTACCTGTCCTTCACCAACTGGCTGTCCCCCTGGGGCGGCCACGAGACCTCTCCCTGGCACTACCTCGGCGGCCACCGCGCCGCCGCCCGTTACACCCGCAAGCACGGCAAGTCCCCCAAGAACGTCTACGGCACGAGCCTCTACCCCGTCTCGGTCGGCGCCGCGCTGCGCTGGGCCAGGCGGCGGGCCGACGTCACGGTCCTGGACGCCCTTCCCCGTTACCATCCCCGCTGGGCGACCCCGGTGATCCACATTCCGGGACTGCGCGAGATCGTGAGCTGGAACCTGCTGCTCATCCTGCGTCGCCACTGACCGTCCTTTCCGGTACGGCCACGCCTGCCTCCTCCCCTCCCGTTCCGTCCGGTCCGGGAGTCCGAGGCACCCTGCGGAAAAGAGTGGCCAGGAGGATCAGCACGAGTCCGAGGGCGAGGAGAACGCCGGGCAGCAGATCCCGGACGACGAAAACCCAGCGGGTGAAGGCCCGCGCGTCGGCGACCCTGGCCCGGACGTCCTCGGGGGACATCGCGAGGTCCGCCCGGAGGCTCACCCTGCGCTCGATGCCGTCGGGGGTCCGCAGGCCCTGACGGTGACGCTCCCGCATCTTGACCATCAGGCCGCTCTCCGGCTCCACCCAGATCGTGCGGGTCACCTGGGCGTAGCGGGAGACGCCGATGGCACGCCACTCGGGCAGCCCCAGCACCCGGCCGGGGAACTGCCCGGGAATGTCCTCGATCTTGATCGGACCCGCCGTGTAGGTGTAGCGGTAGGTCCGCACGCCCTCGACCTGCTCCTGCTGCTCGTAGCGGAGCGGGACCGCGACCCGCAGCACCGTGTCGTACATCGGGTACGAGCGCGGCTCTGCGCGGAAGGGCAGGCGGAAGGCGAGGCCCGTCTGCCGGGCCTTGGAATCCTCGTCGACGTACTCCCCGCAGCAGCTGACCGTCATGCCCGTCCTGCGGTCGAAGGCGGTCCTGCGCTCGTGGTAGTCGATCCGTTCGCCGGAGGCGGTGGTGAGCGAGGTGAACTCCACCCACACCGCCGTACCGGCGCTTCCTGCGCCGGCGTCACCGAGCACCGCCGTGGTGGACACCAGCGGAACACGGGTGTGGGACATGAGAGTGGCCGTGTCGAAGTAGTCGGCGTCCAGCGCGACCATCCGGTAGGCCCTGTTCTGCTCCAGCGGCAGCACCAGGGCGCTGTCGTAGACGTAGAAGCGCAGCAGCGCCGCGAGCGTGACGAGGAAGGCACCCGTGCCCGCGAGCGCCACCCGGGGAATCCTGGAACGGATCACGATCTCACCACCACCGGTTCGGGCCGCCGGGCCACGACGTCGCGCGACGGCACCGGCGCCGCGGGGGTCTGCTCGGGGATCGACGCCATCAGCCACGCGAGCGCCAGCAGGCAGAGCACCTGCGGCACGACGCCGCTCAGCGGCTCGGCGAGCGCCGCGGTCGCGTCGGCCCTGCCGTACACGGTGCCGGCGGCGAGCGCGAGACCGGCCAGGCCCGGCGGCACCGCGAGCACCCAGGGCGTGACCGCCACACCCGCGAGGCCGGGGAGCGAGGTGAGGCGGGCGTGCCTGGCCTGGGCCACGGTTCTCAGCCAGAGGGACAGCGCCAGCGCCCCCGTGACGATCACGGCCCCCGCGAAGCCTCCGGTCCACAGGCCGGAGAGCGGGGCGAGCGTCCAGATCCAGGCCATGCGGATCTCGGCGGGCGCCACACCAGGTGATCGGGCACCCCTGGTGGCGGGGATGAGCACGAGCGCCACCACCACGAGTACCAGGACTCCGCCGCCGAGCAGCGCCGCGCGGTAGGTGGAGTCGGGCTCGTAGCGCATGGTCACGACGCCCTGCCCGGCGGGCAGCTCCCATGCCTGCCGCCAGCCGTCCAGCCGGACCGGCACCAGCCGCCTGCCGCCGAGGTAGGCCTGCCACCCGGCGTTGTGGTTCTCGTTGACCACCAGGTAGGAAGGGACCGAGGTCGAGACCCGCACCCGGCGTTCTTCCTGGCCCCATGCCTCCGCGACGACGGACTTGGCCCTGACCGCGCGTCCGGCGGCGGCGCCGGACGCGCGCACGACCACCGACTCGATCCTGAACGCGTCACTGGAGGCGGCCGCGATCCGGGCCGTGCCCGTGCCGAGCTCGACCGGCTCGCAGGCGCGGTAGCCGAGCGGGCGGCCGTTGACCACGTCGTCCAGAGTGCCGTCCACGATCTCGGTGGGCAACGGGTTGCCGTTCACGGTGAGCGTGGGACCGTAGCCGCAGGGCAGCCTCAGCGGGAACGGCGCCAGCGAGCCGAGCGGCTTCACGCCCGGGATCGTCACCTCCGCCACCTCGATCGCCCGGGACGCCGGAGCGGTGAAAACGATCTCCAGGCGATCCGTGCGGATCGGCGAGAAGGCCACCCTTCCGTCGGCCCTGACCCAGCCCTGCATCGTACGGCCCCCGCCGCGCACGCTCACCTTGACCGGCGGCTGCCCCAGGAACGAGTCGGGGAAGAGGACCATGATCTGCGAGATCGTGATCTTCTTTCGCAGCCTGACGGTCAGGGTCGGGTGGCGGTCGAAGGGCTTGGCGTACCAGAGCGTGTTCAGGTCGCCGTCCATGGCCGAGCGGCCGAGCACGGCCGGGTGGTCGGTCACCGTGGAAGAGGCGTTGACCTGGGGAAAGACGCCGGGAATCGTGGTGAGCAGCTGGGCGGAGACGGGATCGGTGAGCACGGCCCTGCCGGTCACGGTGCGCTCGCCGCCGTTGCGGACGGCGAAGGTGCGGTCGAAGCCGAAGCCGTCCTCTCCCACGACCTCCAGGGACGGCGAGCAGGCCCATGTCGAGGACCCGTGCATGCAGGCGGGCGCGGCACCCTGGCGGGTCAGCAGCACCGTGCCGGGATCCTGCCCGCCGTCCGGGGGGACGGCGATGCTGCGCCGGGCCCTGACGCCCGGGATCGCGACCTCGGTGATGCCGACGCGGGTGCCGACCCGGATCCTGGGCTCGGAGACGAGCCTGGTCACCCTGATCCGCAGCCAGGAGGTCGGGCCGACCGGCGGGCGCAGGAGCTGGGGGTCGGTCGACTGCTGGACCGGTACCAGGCGCCTGCCGGCCTCGGTCTCCAGGGCGACCTCCGCCACGGGAGGCCCCAGTGCCGTCTCGAACGCGACGGTGATCTGCGGCATGTCGACGCTCCCGACGAAGCGCACCTCCAGCCACTCCCCGACCGCCCCGTTCCAGCCGTCGGAGCGCCACCCGGTGCGCGGGTCACCGTCGATCGCCGCGTACGGCTGGCGCCCCGGGTCGCGCCGGTCACCGGCCCCGACGCCCGACTCGGCGGAGGAGGCACCCACGTCGTCGATGCCGGAGTAGCGGGCCGTCGCGGTGGCGGCGGCCCAGGCCGGGTCGGTGAGGTCCGTTTCCCTGCCGCGCTTCAGCGGCTGGTCCTCGGTGAGCGTGGAGGTGCCGATCCGGCGCAGGTCGCCGAAGACGATCTCACGGCGGCGCAGCGTGTCGGTCATCACCCGGTGGCTCGGGGACGAGGTGGCCGCCCCCGGCTCGTCGCCCACCGTCATGGCCCGGTCGTCGTCGAGCAGCCCCTCCTCGGCCAGGGCCAACGCCGCCTCGGGCGCCCCGGTGACCCGGAGCGTCCCGTCGCGGGGCACGGTGGCGGCGAGCGGCGCGGGGCCGGGAACCGCGTAGACCTCCAACGCCGGGTAGGGCTGGTCGAACCAGCCCGAGGCCGTCGAACTGGACCTGGTCCCGACCTCCGGCCCGAAGGCGGCGACGCGTTGCAGGCCCGTGGATTCCGCGAGGGTCTCGTGGACCCGCGCGGGCCAGGCCGTACCGAGGCTCTCTCTTGCGAGATCGTTGCGGACGAGCAGGTAGGTGACCCCCATGCGGCGGAGCGCGGAGGTGAGGCCCGGCGATCCGCGGCCCGTGGCGAAGCGCTCGTCCACCGCCTGCACCAGCCGGGCCAGCCCCGGCGATCCCCAGGGGACGTTGGTGTGCGTGGCCCAGCGCACGGTCAGCAACGACTGCATGGGCTCGTCCATGGGGCGGCCCCACACGTATTCGCCCCGGCGCGACCCCGGCGCGGCGAGGACCATGCCGTCCCCCGTGTGCCGGTTCAGCCAGTTCGCGGCGTCCCTCCAGTAGGAGGGCATCTCGGCGAACGCGCCCGCGGGGGTCACCCCGGCGGAGGCGACGGGCAGCGCGGTGAGGGCGACGAGGACGGCGGACACGGCGATGACGGGTTTGCGCAGCCGTACGGCGACGGCCAGGGGCAGGGCGGCGAGGCCCAGGGCGATCGGGAGCCGGATGAGCGCGTCGAACTTGTGCAGGTTGCGGAAGGGGGCGAGGGGGCCGTCCAGCAGCGCCTTCACCTGCCCGGTCCACGGGTGGGCGAGCGCGTCGGCGTGACCCGCGGAGACGATCACGACTCCGACCAGCAGGCTGAGCGCGAGGAAGGCCCGCTCGGGGGTGGCGCGGGCGGCGAGCCCGGCGAGGCCGAACCCGGCGGCCAGCGCGGTCAGGACCATGAGCACGGGCATGGTCGCCTGCTCGAAGGCGGCGGGCAGCCACGCCTGCCCGCCCACCGGCAGGAACGCGATCCAGCTCGACGTGCCGCGCAGCGTGTTGATGAGAGAGGTGACCTGGGTGGTGGCGTCGGCGGTCTCGATGAACGGCAGGAAGGAGAAGATGTAGCGGCCCATCACGAGCAGGGGCAACAGCCACCACATCGACACCGCGCTCACGCAGCCCAGCCACCAGGCCAGCAGGCGTCGGCTGCGGGGCCCGCGGCCCCGGGTGAGCAGATACAGCAGCGGCACGACGAGCACGGCCAGCTCGGCGACGGCGTTGACCCCGCCGGCGAACAGGAACGCCAGCGCCGACAGGGCGGCGGCCCTGCGCGGGCTCGTCTGCGCTCGCGCGCCGTGTACGAGCGGCAGCAGGACCCACGGCAGGACGGCACTCGGCTGGAACTCCGAGGAGTTGAACCCGATCAGCGCGACGGCGTGCGGAGCCAGGGCGTAGGCGAGGCCGGCCAGGACGCGGGTGCCGGGGGTGCCGATGCCCATCGCGCGGGCCACCCGTTCGACGCCGACGAACGCGGCGCACAGGACCAGGGTCATCCACAGGCGCTGG
Organism: Streptosporangium sp. NPDC000396; assembly: GCF_042898655.1. NCBI lineage: Bacteria > Bacillati > Actinomycetota > Actinomycetes > Streptosporangiales > Streptosporangiaceae > Streptosporangium > Streptosporangium sp. NPDC000396. The sequence goes on along the minus strand of NZ_JBIAZA010000016.1, from coordinate 121,138 downwards.
ATGTTCCACGCGGGCATGTCCAGCGCGTGGAAGAGCGCGTAGAACGGCCCCATCGGGAACAGGTATCCGTGGGCCTGGTTCTGCAGGTGACCGAAGAACGCGCCGTCCCACAGGTGGATCGCCCGGGACAGGAAGCCGACGGGGTTGAGCGCCATGTCGAGCTTGGTCTCGGAGATCACCTGACCGGGTGAGGTGTTGAACGCGATGGCTCCGAGCAGGAGGCAGCCCGCCAGGAGGTGCAGCCGGTGCCGCAGCCGCGCGGGCGCGGTCTCCGTACTGTCAGGAGTCAATGCTGCGCTCAAGTGGGGTCGGTCTCACCTACGGCAAGACGGAGGTCGGGGGTCCGGGTCAACGAACCCGCGAGGCGCGCGGGCCTGCGTCGGGGGCCGACTGCGGAGAGTTCTGTAGCGACAAGTCTGGTTATAGTAGCGCCGGTCCTTCCCCAGGTGAACTCGCCCGCCCAGGACCGGCAGGCCTGCTGGATCTCCGCGCGCCGTACCGGGTCGGCCAGCTCCTTGATCGCCCGGTCCACCACGTCGGCGAGCGTCTCGCCGTCGCGGACCAGCCAGCCGGTCACGCCGTCCCTGACCGAGTCGCGCAGCCCGGCGACGTCGTAGGCGACCGTGGGCACGCCGAAGGCGGCCGCCTCGATCACCGTGAGGCCCCAGCCCTCGAACTCCGAAGCGGTCACGTTCAGCAGGGCCGAGCCGAGCACGGCGTTCTTCGCGGGCTCGGAGAGGAATCCGTGCAGGTGCACGCGGTCGGCGACGCCCAGCCCGTCCGCCCTGGCCGCGAGGGCCTCGGTCTCCGGGCCGCGGCCCACGACGTGGACGTGCAGGCCGGGATGGCTCTCACCCAGCTCGGCCGCCAGGTCGACGACACGCTCGATCCGTTTGTGCCCGACCAACCTGCCCAGGTAGACCACGGCGGGATCACCGGGCAGGGCCTGCCGCGCGATCGAACGGACCGCGGGACTGCCGTTGGGGACGATCTCGATCGGGGCCAGCCAGCGAAGCCGAGTGCGCAGATCCTCCATGGACGACTCCGAGACCGTGATCGTCATACGGCGGCGGTACAGCAGCCGCGCCACCGGTCCCTCGATGAAGCAGCCGATCCTGGCGAGCCATGAGGGGAAGAACGCATGGAACTGCCGGTCGTGCACGTGGTGCACCAGGCAGATCACCGAGGTACGGCGCCGCACCACGAGCGGGGAGAAGAACGGGATGCCGTTCATCGAGTCGACGACCACGTCGAACCGGCGGCGGCGCAGCAGCAACCAGAGCGGCACGAGCAGGTAGACCAGGTAGCGGTTGCCCATCCTGCGCAGTTCGATGCCGTCACATCGCTCGGATCGGGCCTGGCCGGGCTCGCGGCTGGTCAGGAAGTGAACCGAGGCTCCCTGAGCGACCAGGTAGCGGCTGACCTGCCAGGCGTATTCCTCGGCGCCACCCGCCACCGACTGCTGCGGCTCGCGGAAGTTCAGCACCGCCACCCGGGCTCCGCGCAGCGACACCTCGGGCGCTTCCGTGGCCTCCACGCTCAGGCCGGGCCTCGGCGGGGTCAGTGGGGGCAGCGGACGCGGTCCGGCGCTGGTGCGCCCACCGGAAAGGGCCACGGTGTCTCCTCGGTCTCCTACGGCGGCGCGCGCCCGAATCAGGGCATGGCGAAGCAAGACCCCGTTCTGATGACTGATGTCAGCCCCGGTGGGCTGGGAAAACGGCGTCCGAGGGGCCGTTACCGGCCCCCCGGATTACCTGTCGCCGTAGTTGTACAGCGGCCGGTTGGGCGGTTCCGGCGTGGGCGCGGCCACGTTGACCACTGCCACGGAGGCACCGACAGCCAGAACCGCCCCAACGGCCAGGGCCGCGAGCACTCGTATCACTGAGCTCTCCCTGCAAAAGTCGGACAGTGTGCCGAGAGTAGAACGTGATCCAGGTCATAAGCCATAGGCTTAGTGAAACCGTGATAAAACAAGTTACCCTCTGGTACTCCCAGGAGCTGCGGATATGCGCAGCTCAAGAAGGCTGATCAAGGCGCAGGAGGCGGAGCTCCCGACCTTCGAAAACGATCACCCCATCATGGAACGTGTTATCGCCCACCTGGCTGAGAACGTAACGGACCCCGAGCCCGGCCAGCGCCGCCGCCCGCTCGCCCGGTACGGCGCGCAGCGCCGCCTCCGCCGCCGTGACCGCCGGATCCTCCGCGGCGACCCGCAGCCGTCCTCCTCCGGGCAGGCCCACCAGCAGCGCGTCGTTCCACAGCACCCGGCGCCGGAACATCTTGATCGCCGGGTCGAGCACCACCCGGTGGCCGTTCCACGCGAACGCCCGATGCGCGCCCCACGGCAACGACAACAGCGCCCCGGGCGACGGATCGGCGTTCACGATCGCCTGCACCCGGCGCCACTCGTCCGGATAGTCGACCGCGGCCAGCCTGCCGAACGCGCCCAGCGCGAAGGTCGGCAGCACCAGCACGGGAACGGCCACCGCGACCGACGCGACGACGCGCGAGTCCCAGCGCGCGACCACGGCGGCCAGGCCCACCGCCTGGAGCAGGACGAGCGGCGCCAGGTAGAGCTGCCCGTCCCGGAACGGCCCGAACCCGGGCCACCAGGAGATCAGATTCTTCAGCAGACCAGGGGCGAAGGCACCCGTCAAGGCGATCGCCAGCCCGGTCCCCGCCGCGACCGCCACCCCGGTCAGGTACGGCGGAGCCCCCCGGCCCCGTAACCGCGCGAACCCTCCTGGCCTCGACGGACGTGATCCGGCACCGGACTCCCGGCCCCATAACCACGCGAACCCCCAGACGGCGACCGCCGCGAGCGCCAGCCGTACGCCCGCCGACCACCAGGACCCCTGCCCCGGCACGACGGCGTTGGCGTTCCAGATCCCCCCGAGCGACAGCAGGCTCCCGACCGTTCCCAGCGGCCCGTCGGCCCGGGCCGCGAACGCCTCGACCCCGGCGGGGTCGGTCACAGCCCGGCTGAGCAGGGCGGGCACCAGCCACGGCAGGCTCAGGCCGCCCAGGATCAGCGCGGCCTCAGCCGTCCGCCGGGCCCTGCCACCCCAGTCCGAGGCTGACACGGCCTCGGCCGTCCGCCGGGCCCTGCCGGGGGTCGATCGATCAGGAGCCGTGTCCCCCGGCCCCCGGCCGGAACCCGCCCGGCCCGGAGCCGTGCCCTCTGGCCCCTGACCGGAACCCGCACGGCCCGGAGCCGCTCCCGCGTCCGGTGCTCCGGGCGCGCGACCAAGGGGAATCGGTGCGGTCGCCGCCGTGGGAAGCACCACCAACGCCGAGACCAGCATCGCCTGGAAGCCGCCCACCGCCGCCGGAAGCAGCGCGGTCATCAGCCGCAGTCGTCCGCCGAGCGCCACGGCACGCACCGCCCAGGGCAGCCCGGCGACCCCGAGCAGCAGCGCCCACTGGCCGAGCAGGAGCCGCTGGGCGAGATAGGCGTTCCAGGCGTAGAAGGCGGCCGCCGCCAGGCGTGGCCCAAGGCTGCCCGAGGACGCGGCCGCCGCCTGGCGTGACCCGAGGCGACCCGAGGACGTGGCCACCGCCTGACGTGGCCCGAGGCTGCCCGAGGACGCCGAGTCGAGGCCGCCCGAGGAGACCAGGGCCGCCGCGCCCGACGCGGCCAGCACGAAGATCCCGAGCAGGAGGGCCTTCTGGACGGCCTGCGCGGGCACGACCTGGGAGAGCAGCGCGACCACCAGGTCGCTGGGCACGGCCCGGGGGAACCCCTCCCCCGGCAGGATCAGCGGCGGGTCGGGCACGAACACCATGTCGTATCTGAGCGCGAACCCCGGTCCCAGCGCGGGCCCGAGGGCGAGCAGCCCGAACAGCAGCCCGAGCAGAGCGGGCGCGAAACGCGACCCGAGCAGAGCAGGCGCGAAACGCGACCCGAGCAGGGCGGGCGCGAACCGCGGCGCGAAACGCCTCGCCGCCTCAGCTCGCCCGCCGCTCATAAAGTACGACTTTAAGGGGTGGCTGCGGATATATCCGCAGCCACCGCCTCACCCCGCTACCTGCCCGGCTCGGGATCGCGAGGCAGGCCGAGCATGCGCTCACCGATGATGTTGAGCTGCACCTCGGTGGTGCCCCCGTAGATCGTCATGGCGCGGGTGGCGAGCACGGCGCGGTTCCAGTACCCGGCGTCGCCGAGCTTCATGTCGGCGGCGATCACGGCGGAGGCACCGAGCAGCCCGACCGCGCACTCCGAGACGTGCTGGGCGTGCGAGGTGGACAGGAGCTTGCGGACCGAGGCGTCGGCGCTCGGCTCGGCACCGGTCAGCTGCCTCAGCGTCACCCGCAGGCCGAGAGCGTTGATCGAGTGGCCCTCGCAGACCACCCGGGCGAGTTCCTGGCGCTCGGCGGGAGTCAGCTCCCGCCCTATCCGGCCGGCCAGCCCGAGCAGGTCGGGGACCGAGGAGCCGGTTCCGCCGGTGCCCGAGGAGAGCGAGACCCGTTCGTTGGACAGGGTGTTGCGGGCGACCTTCCAGCCCTGGCCGACCTCGCCGACGACCAGGTCGTCCGGGACGAACACGTCGTCGAGGAAGACCTCGTTGAACAGGTTCTCGCCGGTCATCTCGGTCAGCGGCCGGACCGTGACGCCCTGGCTCTTCATGTCCACCAGGAAGTAGGTGATGCCCTCGTGCTTGGAACCCTCGGAGGAGTTGCGCGCGATGCATATGCCCCACTCGGCGACATGGGCCACCGAGGTCCAGATCTTCTGGCCGTTGAGCTTCCAGCCGCCCTCGACCTTCTCCGCCTTCATCTGCAACGAGGCGAGGTCCGAGCCGGCGCCCGGCTCGGAGAAGAGCTGGCACCACATCATCTCGCCGCTCAGCGTGGCGGGCAGGAAGCGTTCCTGCTGCTCGGGCGTGCCGTACGTGGCGATCGACGGCACCACCCAGGCGCCGATGATCATCTGAGGCGGCTTGACTCGGGCGGCCTTGAGCTCCTGGAAGATGAGCACCTGCTCCAGCGGCCTGGCGTCGCGGCCCCACGGCCGGGCCAGGTGCGGCATGACGTAGCCGGCCTTGGCCAGCGCCCGCTTCTGCTCCCTGCCCTCCAGCTTCGCGATCTCCGCGATCTCCGCCCGGATCTCCTCCCGCAGCGCGGCGGCGTCGTCCGGCAGCTCTATCTCCATCTCCCGGCTGACACCGTTCAGCGCCATCGAGGCGACGGTCTCGGCCCAGTCGGCGGAGGCGCCGAGCAGCGCGCGCAGGGTCAGCGCGCGACGGTAGTAAAGGTGGGCGTCGTGCTCGTAGGTGTAGCCGATGCCACCGAAGATCTGTATGGCGTCCTTGGCGCACTGCACGGCGGCGTCGGGGGCGACCACGCCCGCGATGGCGGCGGCATAGGCCGCCTCGTCGCCCGCGCCCTCACCTGCGGCACGGGCGGCGTCCCACACCGTGGCGCGGGCCTGCTCCAGCGCGACGAGCATGCGGGCGGCCTTGTGCTTGACGCCCTGGAACTGGCCGATCGGGCGGCCGAATTGCACGCGCACCTTGGCGTACTCCGACGCGGCGGTCACGCACCAGGACGCGACGCCCGCGGCCTCGGCCCCGAACAGGATGGCGGCCAGATTGAGCACCTCCGGGCCTTCCAGCCCGTCCAGCACCCGCCCGGCCGGAACGGCCACCGCGTCCACCTCGATCCTGGCCACACCACGGGTGATGTCCAGCGAATCGACCGGGGTCACGGCCACCGCGGAGGCGTCCACCGCGACCCACTCCTCGCCCCGGTCGGTGGTCACCGGAAGCACCAGGACGTCGGCCGGCACACCGCCCAGGACCGGCTCGGCGGCGCCGCTGATCGTCAGCGTGCCGTCCTCGCTCCGGGTGCCGGTGATCGAGGAGGCCAGTGCGACCGCGCCGGTCAGCGTGCCGTCGGCGAGGCCGGGAAGGAGTTCGGCGTGAGCCTTGCCGTCGGAGGCCAGGATCGCGGCGCCGGCGAACACCGTCGGGACGTAGGGACCGGGGGCGACCCGCTCACCGAGGGCCTCGATGGCGACGGCGGTCTCCAGCAGGCCGTACCCGCTGCCGCCGTGCTCCTCCGGAAGATGCAGGCCGAGCAGCCCCTGGGCGGCCAGACCGGGCCAGAAGGCAGGGCGATCCCCGTTGCCGGCCGCGACGGCGGCGCGTACGACGTCGGATGGAATGTTCCGCTCCGCCCAACCGGTCACCGAATCGCGAAGCGCCTTGTGCTCCTCGCTCAACCCGATCGCCATGACAGCCTCCAGACATGGTTCCGTGGCAGAACCATATTCTAGAAGGTACTTCCGTCACAACGCCCGGGCGCTCTCCACCAGAGGCGCGATGTCAGCCCAGAGTTCCTTGCGCGTGTCCGGAACGGTCATGAAGAGCATGGCGGGCTTGCGGCGGCCGACGTCCAGCAGCGCGAGCGCCGCCTGAGAACTGCGGCGCTCCCCTCTCACCTGGTAGGTCACCTGGTAGCCGAGCGCCCACCCCTTGCCCGCGACCGGCTTCTGCGAAGCGGTCCAGGCGACCTTGCTCCCCACCGGATAGTGGTTGATGATCGTCCACTTCACCGCGCCCAGCGCCGCCTTACGGAAGTCGGCGTCGGTCTTCAGGGTGGAAACCGGGGTGGCTCCGGGAAGCAGGCCGGAGGCGACCATCGTGCGCGGCAGCCGCACCGTGCCCACCCGCTGGCCGACGGAGAACGGTGGAATCGCCCCGGTCATCCATGGTTTGCCCAGCTTGGAGTAGGTGATCGCGGCCTTGGCGTCGGTCACGGAGCCCAGCACCGGACTCGGCGTGCCGGGCAGCGTCTTGAAGACCTTCAACCTGGGCCGGCCGGGCAACGTGATCGTGGGTGCGGCCCGCGGGCCGATCGCGCCGAGGGTGACGTCCGCCTGGCGAACCCGCGCCGGATCGTCAGGCTCGTCGCTGGAGAAGAACACGAAGATCAGGACGACCGCGACGGCGGTGATCAGGGCGGCGGCGACGCTGTAAGCCGCACGGACCGACCGTCTCTCGATCAGCGGAACGGACCGCCCGGTCTCGCCGCCGCCGACGTCACCGGCCTTGCCCGGCGCAGAGGCCACGCGGACACCCGGGAGCGGTCCAGCGGAGCCGGGCCTGGGGACCAGCACCGTCTCCTCGCCGTCCCCGACGGGGAACCGGCGGGGCACACGGGTGCCGATCATCGTGCCGTCTTCGGCAGGAACGGCAGGCATGGGCGCGGTGGGCGCGTCATAAGACGGGATGTATCTCTCGTGAGAATCCCCAGAGGAATTGCCGCCAACGTCCGCCATGGGCGTCAGGCTACGTCACCTCCAATGATCGATGAACCCCGCTCCAATTAAACTTTGGCCACGAGGTGCCCACCCACCCAGTCAGCGGCGTATCCTTGCCCCCCTCACCTTTCCGCCCCTCCACGAACAGAATCTCATTCTGGGAAATCGCGCCCGAGAAAGGGCCGCCCACCGGCCCGTCCGGCGCCCCTTGGCCAAACGTATCTTCCCTATTGAACTGGGAAGATATCCCCGCATGGGGGGATCGACTTCACGTATCGCACTATTTGCCGCCGTCGTCATATCGCTCGCCGGCTGCAGCCAGGCCGCGAGATCACAGCCGACGGATGCGACCACCGGCTCACCCGACGCCACAGCCACGGCCACGGCCGGCCCGAGAGCGCTGGAGTCCGAATTCGAGCAGGTCATCAGAACGGTACTGCCGTCCATCGTCCAGATCACCACAGAGAACGGCCTCGGCTCGGGCATCGTCTACGACAACGCCGGTCACATCGTCACCAATGCTCACCTGGTCGGCCAGGCCAAGCAGTTCCAGGTGACCCTCGCCACCGGCGGCGCCGCCCGGACGGCCAAGCTCGTCGGCTCCTTCTCCATCGGCGACCTGGCCGTGATCAAGGTGGATGATCCGGCCGGGCTCAACCCCGCCACGTTCGGCGACTCCAGCAAGCTACGGGTCGGCCAGATCGTGATGGCCATGGGCAACCCCCTGGGGCTGTCCGGCAGCGTCACCGAGGGCATCGTCTCCGCGCTGGGCCGTACGGTCGAGGAGCCCTCGGCGGACGAGTCGGCCTCCGCGACGATCACCGGCGCCATCCAGACCTCGGCCGCCATCAACCCGGGAAACAGCGGCGGCGCCCTGGTCAACCTCTCGGGCGAGGTCATCGGCATCCCGACCCTGACCGCCGTCAACCCCGAACTGGGCGGGGGTGCGGCGCCGGGCATCGGGTTCGCGATCCCCTCCAACACCGCCACCGACATCGCCGCGCAGATCATCAAGTACGGCAAAGTCGTCAACACCCGCCGGGCCGCCCTCGGCGTCACCGTGCAGACGGTGATCAGCACCGACGGCCGGCCCGTGGGCGCCGGCGTCGCACGGGTGACGCCGGGCGGCGGCGCCGACCAGGCGGGCGTCAAGGCCGGTGACGTGATCCTCTCGGTCAACGGCACCCCGACCCCGACGACGCAGGATCTGTCGGAGGTTCTGGGCACCCTCAAACCCGGAGACCAGGCCAAGGTCGAAGTCCTGCACCCCGGCGGCTCCACCGAGACCCTCGCCGTGCGGCTGGGGGAGCTTCCCACCGGCTGACCGGCGCGATCAACCAGGGTCTGTTCGGTGAAGATCCACAAACCAGACCCTAGTCGCGACCGAGGATCGACCGGCGCTCGGACGCGAAGGGCACCCTCGTGGCCAGGGCCCGCCAGCCGATGACGATCACCTCACCGATCAGGCTGATCCCGATGGACAGCTGGATGGGCTGACCCTCCCGGTGCGCTCCGAGGAAACCGGCGAGGAGGCCGATCCCGGCGTTCGCCGCGACCGAGACGATCCAGACGAGGAAGGTCCATCCGGTGTAGCGCTGCCAGAGCACACCCTCTCGGACGAACAGCCGCACGGTCGTTCCCCGGAGCGCGCCGAAGGCCAGCCCCACGGCACCCCCGACAACAGTCCAGAGAATTTCGACGTGCTCGGCCTTGGTCAGGCCGTAGATCCCGATCCCCAGCAGCACGACGGGCGGCACGAACAGATCACGCGCGTTCAGCGGCTCTCCGATCAGCCGCTTGATGATCACACCGACGACCAGCACGGCGACGATCACGATCAGCATCCAGGAGCTCATGACACCTCGTTTTGTAGCACGATCATGCCAAATCAATTTAGCACGAGCATGCTACAAATGAGCCATGCCGAAGATTGTGGATCCGGAAACCCGACGGCAGGAGGTGGCCGAGGCGGTGTTCCGCGTCATCAGCCGGGAGGGGGTCGAGCAGGCGTCACTGGCGAACGTCGCCGCCGAGGCAGGCCTGGCCATCGGCTCGATCCGGCACTACTTCGCCAGCCACGGCGACCTGATGACCTTCGCCATGCGGGCCATGGCGGATCGGCTGTTCCAGCGGATCCTCGGCCACGTCGACAGGCTGGCCGCCGAGACGGACCGGCGCGCGGTGGCGGAGGACCTCCTGGCCGAGTTCCTCCCCCTCGACGAGGCTCGCCGCCAGGAAAGCACGGTCTGGCTCGCCTTCACCACCTCCGCCCGCACCCGCCCGGAGCTGCGCCCCTACGCGCGCGAGCTGTATGACGGCATGCGGAAGATCGTCCTACGCGTCCTGACCAGGGCCCGGGACATGGGGCGTCTCGCCGAAGGGCTCGACCTCGACCTGGAGACCGAACGGCTGTGCGCGCTGATCGACGGCCTGACCGTGAACGCCATACTGACGCCCGAGCGGACGGATCCCGCCACCATGCTCCGGGTGCTCCGGTGCCATCTCGACGGCATCAGCCTCGCGGCAGGGCGTTGACCTGGTGGACACGGCCGCGTCATCCGCTGCTTCAGACGTGGCCGACGGATCACCTGGCGGTGAAGACGATCTCGACGCGCCGGTTCCTGGCCCGGTTCTCCTCGACCGGCCTGCCGTCGATGACGTTGGGCACCCTCGGCCGCCTCTCACCGAGGCCGGTGGCCTGGAAGGTCACGTTCCGCCCGGCCAGCGCCCTCTCCAGCGCCTTCTGTACGGCCTGCGCCCGCCGCAGGGAGAGCCTGTCGTTGTAGGCGTCGGCCCCCTGGTCGTCGGTGTGTCCCACGATCTTGACCAGGCCCCCGGCCGACTCGGCCATGACCTTGCCGGCGACCTTCCGCAGCCGCGTCGTCGCCCTGGCGGCGAGCGTGGCGCTGTCGAGGGCGAACAGCACGTCGCTGGTGAGCGCCACGGTGACCGTCTCCCCCTGCTTCGACTCGCTCTCGCTGCCGTCCAGGGACTCGACCTCGGCCAGGATGTCCTCGACCGGGAGGATCAGGTCCTCCACCGCGCCGATGGCGTCGCCCGGAGGATCCGGCTCCGCCCAGGCCACCGGCCCGGCCCCCGCGACAAGGCCGGTGACCAGCGCCACGGCGACCAGGCCGCGGCGCGTCCGTTCAGGAGATCGGAACATCGGTGAACACCCCGAGAACCGGCATCTCGACGTTGATCCTCCGCACGTCCGGCGGCGGTGCCGCGTAGGTCGCGTACAGCGGGAGGACCTCTCCGGGCTCGGTTCTGACGTCGTACTCCGAGCACACGCACCTGACCCTGGAGAGGCCCTCGCCGGTGCGGGCGACCCGGTAGCGCTTGGCGTTCACGGGGTCGACGAGGCTCACCCCGCCCACCGTCAGGCCGATGCCGGCGGGCGTGTCGCCCATGTTGCTGCTCATGTCCCAGGCGGTGTCGCCCTTGTTGGTGACGGTCCAGCTGAGCGTGATCAGCCGTCCCTGCCGCCGCAGACCGGTGATGTCCACGGTCAGGTCGGCCCCACCGGCCTTGACGTCGCGGGTCGCGATCACCTTTCCCTGCTGCGGCGGCGCGCTCGCGTCCGGCCCCGTCCCCGGTCCCGGCTCCGGCCCGGCCTCTGTTTCCGGTCCCGGCTCCGTCTCCGTTTTGTTCGAAGATTTGTCCGAGGACGGGGCGGAGTCAGCCTGCCGCGCCACCTGCTGGGACTGGCGTTCCTGCCCGCCGCCGCCCTGCAACTGGCCGGGCAGCACACCGCATCCCGTCAGCACGACCGCCAGTCCGGGCGCGGCCACGGCCAGTGCGATCTTCCTTCGCATCCTGTGTCACCTCTGCATGTCGGGGGTCCAGAGCCAGGCATGAATCTAGAGAGGCGACCTTCACAATCCCTATAGTCCGCTATAACCGCAGGCCACGGCGGCGACGAGCCTCTTGGGCGAGCTGCTCCGCCTCGGCCAGGCCACGCCGGTCGCCGAGAGCGTCGAACTCTGCCAGAACATCATCGACAGCGACAATCGCCTCATCGATCTCATCGAGGTCGAGGCTCGCACCGGCCATGACCGTCAACGCGCGGGCGACCCCGCGGCGGTCGCCATACTCCTCGCAGATCGACAGTGCCTGCGCCCCCGCCGCCCGCGCGGCCTCCGGCACGCCCTCGGCCCGCGCCACCGCGGCCAGGAGCAGCAGGCTTGAGGCCTCGGGCAGCCGGTCACCCAGCCGCCGGTCGATGCGGAGCCCGCGTTCGGCGCAGTCACGGGCCTCGGCCGGGCGCCTCCGGGCCAGGTGAATCCGAGCCAGCTCGCGCAGGGCCGCCGCCTCCCCCCGGGGATCACCCAGCTCCCGGTAGACGTCGAAGCTGGTCACCAGTAGGTTCTCGGCCTGCCGTACCGAGCCCAGCGCGCGCAGCACGTCCGCCCGGCCCCGCGCGTCACCGGCCGACTCGAACGCGGCCAGGCATTCGGACAGGCACCGCTCCGCCTCGGCGAAGCGCTCCTGGTCGAGAAGGACCAGCCCGAGCCGATGGCGCGCACGCGCCTCCTCGGGCCCGTCGCCCAGATCCCGGAAGTGCGACAGGGCCGCCTGGAGCACGCGTGCGGCGTCGTCCAGGCGGCCTTCGATCCGGTGCAGGTCGGCCAGCGCCCGCAGCAGCAGCGCCTCGCCGTGGCGATGGCCGGCCAGCCGTGCGGCCTCCAGCCCGATCCGGTTCGTCGCGTGCCAGTCCTCGTGGTGCGCGCGCAGCTCGAAGAACGGCGTCAGGTAGAACGCCAGCCGCCAGGCAGCCTCGGCCAGCCCGGCGCGGTGGAAGTCCGTGACGGCGGCGACCAGGAACCCTCTTTCCGCGGCGAGCCATCGGGCCGACTCGCGCAGGTGGGTCGTCTCCATGGCCAGGCTCCGCTCCGCCGTGCGGGCGAGGGTGCGACCCGTCCCGGGCTCGGCCGGCAGCAGCAGGGCGCGGGCTCGCCGGACCCGTTCCAGGACCTCGCGCGCGACGACGGCGAGCACCCGCGCCGCCGTGCCCTCCTCTTCGACGAGGCGCTCGGCGGCGTACAGCCGGGTCAGATCGTGCCAGCCGTAGCGCTCCTGACCCGCGTCGTCCAGCCCGCGCGCCTGCAGCAGACCTGCCCCGGTCAGCTCCTCCAGGGATCGCTCCACCCGCAGGCCCCCGAACACCGCGGCCGCGGCCCACGGCGCGACGTCCGGCGCGGAGAACGCACCGAGACGGCGCAGCATCCGCTGCTCCTCCTCGGCCAGGCCGCGATAGCCGAGGCCGAGGCTGCCTCGCACGGCCAGGTCCCCCGCGGCCAGTTCGTCTAGCCGCCCGCGTTCGTCGCCCAGCCGTCCGGCCAGGTGTTCCAGCGTCCAGCCGGGCCTGCGCGCCAGGCGGGACCCCACGATCCGCAGTGCCAGCGGGAGGCCGCCGCACAGCGCGGCGATCCGCAGCGCGGCCTGCGGCTCGGCGCGCACGCGCCGCTCCCCCGCCACCTTCGCCAGCATCTCCACCGACTCGGCGGTGTCGAGCACGCCGAGCTCGAAGGCGCGGGCGGCCTCCAGCCCGTACAGCGGGGACCTGCTGGTCACCAACGTCAAGGATCCCGGGCCCGTCGGCAGCAGCGGCCGTACCTGGGATTCGTCGACGGCGTCGTCCAGCACCACCAGCAGCCGCCGGGTGGCCGCCATGCTGCGGTAGAGCCGCACCCTGTCCTCGAAACCGGCGGGCACGGCCCCTTCGGGACAGCCGAGCGAGCGCAGCAGATCCTCCAGCACCGCGCCCGCGCCGACCGGGCGGTCTCCCGCGCGCAGTGCGGCGTAGAGGCGGCCGTCGGGAAACCCCGGGCCCAGCCGCGTGGCGGAGTGCACGGCCACGGCGGTCTTCCCCGAGCCGGCCGGGCCGTGCAGCACCAGATGCACGGGGGCGCCGTCCGCGGCGGGCGCCTCCCGCGCGATCCGCTCCAGCAGTCGCGTGCGGCCGGTGAAGTCGGCGATGTCGGGCGGCGTCTCGTGCGGGACCGCGCCGCTTTCACGCCACTGCCCGTTCAGCACCTTGTCATGGGCCTGCCGCAGTTCGGGACCGGGCTCCAGGCCCAGCTCGTCCACCAGCGTGCGGCGGGCGTCCTGGTAGGCCGCCAGCGCCTCGGACCGCCTGCCCGCCCGGTGCAGGGCGAGCATCAATCGCCCCCAGGCGCGTTCCCTGAGAGGGTAGGCGGCGACGAGCGCGCGAAGCTCTCCGATGACCTCGCCGTGTCGTCCGAGTTCCAGGTCGAGGTCGATCCGCTCCTCGGTCACGCTCAGCCGCATCTCCTCCAGGCGTACGGCCTGCGTCCGCCGCAGTTCCCCGGATTCGACGTCGGCCAGCGCCGGTCCGCGCCACAGCCCCAGCGCGCCGCGCAGGTCGTCCGCGGCCTCGGCCGTCCTCCCCGCGTCACGGGCCCGGCGGGCACGTTCCACCATGCGCTCGAACCGGTGCGCGTCCACCTGGCCGGGTTCGATCGCGATCAGGTAGCCGCCGGGAGCCGTGCGAATGGTCTCGGCTCCGACCACGCGGCGCAGCGCGCTCACATAGACCCTCAGCACCGGCTCGGCGGAGGGCGGCGGATCCTCACCCCACACCACCGCGATCAACCGGTCGAGCGTCACGACGTGGCCCGCGTGCATCAGCAGGGCGGCCAGGAGAGCACGGTGTTTGGCCGGGCCCGGCACCAGAAGCCGTTCGCCGTCACGGATCTGGAGCGTCCCCAGCACCCCGAACCACACGGGGCCTACCCTTCCACCGGGCGCACGTCGAACGAGCCGAACCGGACCTGGACCGCCACGCCGGTATCCGGCGCCGCGTGCACACCGGTCTGCCCGGGGTCGTAGGGGTCGCCATCGGTGGCCTCACCGGCGAAGCTCTCGTTGACCCACATCCGCAGAGCGACCCCCCGCCCGTCGGGGCGGCATTCGGCGACGATCCTGTTATTCGCAGATTTTTTGATATTTGCGTTTTTAGTGGGTCCGTACAGCGCGGCGGCCTTCTGCCCGGACCGCCGTTTGGTGATGGAGACCGTCCCTACGCCACTGACCACGAACTCGTAGCGGTCACCGCTGCCCGAGTCGCCCCGGCACCACACGCCGAACTCCCCCGATCCGGCGGTCAGGCGCGCCGAACTGCTGATGACCACCCCGTTCTCCGGCTCTCCCGGGGCGGGCGCCGACTTCCACAGGCGCCAGCCCGGGTTCACGGTCAGGCGGTAGGACCCACCGGAGACCTCCGCGCTTCCGGCCTCGGTGGAGTCCACCGACCAATGGTGATCCGGACCGCTGAAGTCGGCGTGGAAGGGCCACCCCCCGGTGGGTCGTGCCGCGGCCCACCACGTCACCGCCCCTGCCGCCACCACCGTGACGGTCAGCCCGGCGAGCAGCGCCGTACGCCACCCGCGCCGTACGCCCTGTCCGCCCAGTCCGCGCCGTCCGCCCCTGGCGCCTGGGCTCCGGACGGGCACGGCCGCGTCCGGGCCGCTCTGGGCTTGTTCGCCCGGAGACCCACCGCTCCGGGCCCGCTCGCCCGTGTCCGCGGATCCACCGACCTGGGAGGCCTCCGGGAGCCGGTCGGTCCAGGTCTTCTCGACCACCTGGGTGGCCGTCGCCGGTGTCATGTCCTGGCCGCCGAAAAGCTCACCGAGCAGTTCCGGGGCGCTCGGGCGCCTGGCCGGGTCCTTGGCCATGGCCCGCTCGATGAGGCCGCGCATGCGCTCGTCCAGGCCGTGAAGGTTCGGCCCCTCATTGACGATCCGGTAGAGGACCTCCGCGGGCGCCCCGCCGCCGAACGGCAGCCGCCCGGTCCCCGCGAACGCGATCACTCCACCCCAGGCGTAGATGTCGGCCGCCGGTGTCAGGGGCTCTCCGCGGATCTGCTCGGGCGCCATGAACGCGGGCGTTCCCAGGATCGCCTGGCTCACCAGGCTGTCCCCGTCGACCGGCTGCGCGATCCCGAAGTCGATCACGCGCGGACCGAGCGACGAGAGCAGGACGTTCGACGGCTTGAGATCCCGGTGGATCACTCCGGCTCCGTGGATCGCGTTCAGCGCGACCGCGATCCCGACCGCCAGGGCCTCCAGGTTGGACCCGGTCATCGGCCCCTGTTCCCGTACGGCATGCGCCAGGTCGGGCCCCTTGACGAACTCGGTGACGAGGTAGGGCACGTCCCCGTCGATGCCGGCGTCCAGCACGGGGGCCGTACAGAATCCGGCCACTCGGCGGGCCGCGGCGACCTCCCGATCGAATCGCCGCCGAAAGGCCGGGTCGCGCGCCAGCTCGGGATTGATCACCTTCACCGCGGCCAGGCCACCGGCCGGAGTGGTGGCGAGATGCACGGTCCCCATGCCACCCCGCCCGAGCACGCGCCGGAGCAGATAGCCGCCGATCATCTGCGACTCGCCTGCCACGACCCCTTCTGAAGGATTCATCGGGGTTAGCGTAGCTTCGCGGCGTAAGTGACGCAGTGAGGGTTTCTCGCCCACGACAAGGGCCGGTCCCTCCGTGAGCCGGTCACCTGGGTTCCCTCTGGAAGCGGATCGGGCGGGGCGGCCGGTCACCGGCCCGGGCAGATGTCGCGGTACGGCGTACCCGGCAGGTATGCGTTCCAGTCCTTCTCCGGCAGGGTCTCGCCGACGCGGGCGCAGACGGCGGCGACCGCCTGGCCGGGGTCGATCACATGCTCGGCGAGCGCGCCGGTCTCGTCGACGGTGAACAGCCGCGAACCGTCGGCGTCGAAGGCCAGCGACGCGATGCGAGCGGGATGGGCGACGATCGGCTGCCCCAGGCGCAGCCCCGAGCGCGCGTCCCAGAGCATCACCTTCTGGTTGTCCATGACGGCGGCGACCACATCGCCGCGCGGCGAGTAGGCCACCTTGAAGACCCCGGTCGTGCCCGCGCGGAGCTGCGCCCCCTGCCTGCGCCGCGTGGCCGTGTTCCAGATCGAGAGCCGTCCCGCGTAGATGTCGCTGCCGGGGCCGATGGCGGCGCCGACGGCGATGCGGGAGCCGTCCTTGCTGAACGCCAGGCCGGCCACCCGGACGTTCAGCGTCGGCGCGCCGTAGGGATCGCCGACGGCCTTGCCCGTGGCGACGTCCACCAGCCTGTTCGCACCGCCGGCGACCGCGAGGAACTTCCCGTCGGGGCTGAAGGCGAGGTCGCTCACGCCGCCCTGGCCGAGCTCCCAGCGCTTCCTGCCGCCCGGCAGTTCCCACAACTGGATGGCGCCGTCCGGGTTCCCGCCGACAGGGTCGTTCAGGGCGACGGCGAGCGTCCCGCCGCCCGGGCCGAACGCCATCGCCTGCATCTCGCGCTGTCCCTTGTGCGAGACGGCGGCGACCCGCTTGAGGGACGAGGTGTCCCAGATCCCGATCTTGACGCCGTTCGGGGTGTTGGTCTCGGTGCTGACGGCGAGCCTCCGGCCGTCGGGGGTGAAGGCCAGGTGGACGAAGGCGACGTCCCTGCCGATGTCCAGGGCGCCGGCCGGCCGGCGGCGCCGTACGTCCCAGAGCGTGACCTGGCGGGCCTCCTCGGGGCGGCTGGCGAGCAGGCGGCCGTCGGGGCTGAGCGCCACCTCGCCGCCCACCCCCTTCAGCCGGGCGGGCTCGAGCAGGGCGCCGAGATCGAGGGTGACGACCGTGCCCTCGTCGAGATAGCGGACCACGCGCCCGTCCGGGTCGAACGCGAGCGACGGCGTCACCGTGTCGATCTTGTGGACCAGGACGGGGACAAGGTCGCAGTCCGACCAGATCTTGATGGTGCCGCGGCTGTAGGACGCCAGGTGCCGCCCGTCAGGGCTGAAGAGCAGGCTGCCCTGACTGCCGTCGGTGAGCTCGTCACAGACGTCCTCACCGGTACGGGCATCCTTGATCATGATGCTCGCGCCCCGGGCGACCGCGACGAGCTTGCCGTCGGGGCTGTAGGCGAGGTCGTTGAAGGAAGTGAACAGGCCCTTGCCGAAGGAGGCCTCCTTCCGGCCGGCGAGGTCCCAGGACTGGATGTCCTGGGCCGGGCTGTAGCCGACCACGCGCCGCCCGTCCGGTGAGGTGTCGAACGCGGCGACGGGCGACCGCTTCTTCTCACCGGTCGTGAGGTTCCAGATCACCCGCTTCTCGCCGTCGTCCGTGAGACCCATGCCGCCCAGGACGAGCACGTCCTCGGCCTGCCCGAACGCCACGGCGGGAGTCACCCGCCCGTATTCCGGGGAGCGCAGGTTCAGGCTCGCCCCCTTCTTGCCGGTCTTCACATCCCAGATCCCCACCTCCCAGCCGCTGATCACGGCCAGGGTCCGCCCGCTGGGGCTGAGCGCGGCGCCGCGCACGTCCTTGCCGATCCCGGTGAAGCCGCCGATCCTCCTGCCGGTCCGCACGTTCCAGACCCGCACGGCGTTCTCCCCGATGCTGACCAGCGTGCGGCTGTCGCGGCTGAGCACCCTGACCGTCTGCTCGGCCGTCGCCGGATCATGGAAGACCGCTGCCTCCCGCTGGGCCACCGAGCCGCTCAGCGCCGCCTTGGCCTCCGGAACCTCCGCGATCCGCCAGGACGCCACGCTGAGCAGCATCGCCTTCACCGGATCGGTGACCCGCAGGGAGTCGGCGAGTGCCGCGACACGCTGGGCCTCCGCCCTGTTGCTCTGGTCCTTGATCGTCGCGCTGCGCTCGTCGGCGATCCAGCTCTGCCGTACGGCGAGCGCCCCCGCGGCCAGGGCGACCACCAGCAGCCCGGCCAGCGCGACGACCAGCGTGCGGCTCCGCCGGGCCCGGCGGCGGGTGAGGGCCGCCCCCTCGTCGAGGAAGTCGCGTTCGGCCGGGCTGAGCGTGATGTTGCGCCGCTCCGTGGCGGCCCAGCGCAGGGCGGCCTCCAGGGTGCTTCCGTGGAACAGGTCCGCGTCCCTGCGCCCTCGGGTCTCCCAGCGCCGCGCGGCGGTCCAGATCTCCCGGTGCGCGGCCAGGCCCTCCCGGTTGGCCCCCACCCAGGAGCGCAGCCGGGGCCAGGCGTGCGGCAGCGCGGCCCTGGTCAGCCAGACTTCCCGGTCGTCTCCCGAGACCAGATAGGAGAAAACCTCCAGCACCCGCCGAGCCGCCTGCGGGAGCTCCGCCCGCTGTGCCCGCCGTACCCGCAGCTCCCCGTCCTCGTCGACGGTGACCAGCCGCAGGAAAACCTCCGGGACCAGCTCCCGTTCGGCCGGGTCGAGCATCGCGTAGGCCTCCTCGGCGAGCGTGCCCAGCGCCGGATCGTCGGAGCTCACCTGGATCCGGCCGGCCTCCCGGCTGCCCTCGGCGAGCAGCTTGACCGTGTCCAGCCGGCCGTCACCGCTGACCAGGGCGAGCAGCAGCTGTCTCGCGGTCGGCCTGTCCTGCGGCTCCTTGGCCAGCGCGGCGGCCACCAGAGCATGCATCGAGGCGGGCAGCCGGGTCAGGTCGGGCTCCGCCGACAGCACCCGGTGCATCACCCCGCCCAGGCTCTCCGCCTTGAAGGGGTCCTCCCCCGTCGCGGCGAACAGCATGATGCCGCCCCAGGCGAACACATCCGCCGGCGTTCCGGCCCGCTGCCCGGTGAACACCTCCGGCGCCATGTATGTCGGTGTTCCCGTCACCAGCCCGGTCGCGGTCAGCGACATGTCCAACGTGCGGGCCACCCCGAAGTCGATCACCCGGGGACCGTCCGGGCCGATCAGCACGTTGTCCGGTTTCATGTCCCGGTGGATCACCCCGGCGTCGTGGATCGCGGTCAGCGCCGTGGCGATCGCCGTACCCAGCCGGTGCAGGTCGTTGCCGGTGAACCTGCGGCCGTCCATGACGGCCTTGCGCAGGCTCACCCCCTCGACGTATTCGCTGACGATGTACGGCCGGTCCCCCTCCAGCTCGGCGGTGATCACGCTCGCGGTGCAGAACGACGCCACCCGCTGCGCCGCCGTCGCCTCCCGGCCGAACCGCTCCCGCAGCTCCGGGTCGCTCGCCGTGTCGCCGTGCAGCACCTTGATCGCCACCCGGCGGCCGTCTTCCCCGTAGGCCTCGTAGACGACCCCTTGGCCGCCCGCGCCCAGCCTGCCCGCCAGCCAGTAGCTCCCCAGCCGTTGCGGATCCCCGTCGATCAGCCCTGTCGCCATCCCGCCGCCCCGTCTTGCGTGATCTTCTCCCTACGTTGGATGCGCGATCCGGCGGCAAAGTTGTGACTTACAAAGACATCCAGGCCATACGGCACGCCGCCCAGGACCGGCATGCCCGGCCTCGATCGCCTGCGTCGCCATGGCGAACCGGCTACCGCTTTACACCTGCGATCCTGCGGACTTCAAAGGCCTGGATCATCTCCTCACCGTGGTCCCGGTGACCCGCCCCAGGATCGGGCCTTCCTCGTGAACCACCTGCCCGCACCGGCGCTCACGGCCTGAACCTCCGACGGAGGCGCGGGAAAAGCCCACAATGCCGTCACCTGCTCGACACCTGGCGATAAAGGTATGGTTCCCATCCATTGATTTCCTTCCTGGGTTCCCTCTGGAAGGAAAGACCCCATGTCCCAAGGACACTCCCGCCGCCGGTTCCTCACGGTCGGCGCCGGCGTACTGGCGGGCTCGTTGCTGCCGCCCTCCGTACACCGCGCGCTGGCGATGCCGGCGCCCTCCGGCGGCCTGTCCGCGATCAAGCACGTCGTGTTCCTGATGCAGGAAAACCGCTCGTTCGACCACTACTTCGGGACACTGCGCGGCGTACGGGGGTACGGCGACCGCAACGCGATCAAGCTTCCGGACGGCAAACCGGTCTTCGAACAGCCCTCGGCCTCCGGGCGGGTGCTCCCCTTCTCCGTGCGTGAGGCCGCGGGGCTGGTCGGCAAGGATCTGCAGTGGATCTCGGCGCTGGCACACGGCTGGAACGACGGCCAGGCCGCGGCGGCCAAGGGCTGGCACAACGGGTGGATTCCAGCCAAGTCGCCGGCCACGATGACGTACTACGAGCGCCAGGACATCCCGCTCCAGTACGAGCTGGCCGACACCTTCACGCTCTGCGACCACTACTTCTGCTCGGTGCTCTCCTCCACCAGCCCCAACCGCAACTACCACGTCAGCGGGCACACCGGCTTCGAACCGGGGACGACCAAGCGGGCCATCGACAACTCCGCCTACAGCGAGAACACCCACGCGGGCTACACCTGGTCCAACGCCGGAGAGATCCTGGAGGCCGCCGGGCACTCGTGGCAGGTCTACCACGAGTGGGACAACTACCAGGACAACAACCTGGAGTTCTTCGCCCGGTTCCGGCAGATCGCCCGCAAGGCGCTGCTCGGCGACTACAAGAGCATGGATTCCTTCTACAGCGCGGTCACGTCGGCGGACCCGGCTCAGCGCGAGCGGCTGCTGGCGCGCCTGGAGGAGGGCGTCGCGCGATTGACCCCGCAGGAGCGCTCGCTGTTCGACCGTGCGCTGCGCCGGGTACCGTCCACGACCCTGGCCCAGGCCTTCAGGGCCGACGTCGAGGCCGGGAAGCTGCCCAAGGTGAGCTACATCGTGCCGTCGTCGGTCGACTCCGAACACCCCTCGGACTCATCCCCGATCCAGAGCGCGCGGATCACCTACGACATCCTCGACGCCATCGCGTCCACTCCGGAGGTGTGGCAGTCGACCGCGCTGTTCATCACCTACGACGAGAACGACGGCTTCTTCGACCACATGCCGCCGCCGCGGCCTCCCGCCGAGATGACCGAGGAGTTCTACAACGGCAACCCGATCGGCCTGGGCGTCCGGGTCCCGATGACGATCGTCTCGCCGTGGACCGCCGGCGGCTACAGCTGCTCCCAGATCTTCGACCACTCCTCGACCGTACGGTTCCTGGAGACGTGGCTGGGCGTGCGCTTCCCCGACGTCTCCCGTTGGAGGCGCACGGTCTCCGGCGACCTGACCTCGGCCTTCGGCTTCACCTCCGACGGCCCCCGCCCGGCTCCCACCCAGCCCGCCCAGGTCCCGTCCTTCACCGGCCGCTGGCATCCGGCGCCGCCGGCCGAACAGCGCATGCCCGCGCAGGAGCCCGGGAGCCGTCCCGCGCGGCCGCTGCCGTACCAGCCGAACGCCTGGGCCCGGCTCCTTGAGAACGCTCTGGAACTGACCCTTGCCAACACCGGCCGCGACAGCGCGCACCTGACGCTCTACCCCTACGCGGGAGAGTTCGAGCACCCGCTCCATCTCGACGTGCTCGGTGTCACCACCCGGACGATCACCCTGAAGGATCGCTACGACCTGATCCTGACCGGCCCGAACGGTTTCCGTCGCGAGTTCTCCGGCGACCTGGGAGGCCAGGCCGCGCGAGTGCAGGTCCAGCAAGTGATCGACGTCGATCCGCGCAAGGTCCGCATCGAGATCACCAACCTCGGCGACCACCGCCTGAGGCTCAAGGTCCGGGCGAACGCCTACGGCACCAAGGAGCAGGAGGTGCCGCTCCGGCCGGGTCAGTACCGCCAGGTCGTCTGGCCCGTCGAGGAGTCCCAGGGCTGGTATGACGTGCAGATCACCTGCGAGGAGGACCCCTCCTACACGCGTCGCCTGATGGGTCATATCGAGAACGGCCGTCCCAGCGTCACCGGCTGACCCTGAGGGAGTCGGGAGGCAAAAGAAAGAGCCCCGCCCGCCGGGGCTCTTTCGAGGATGGAGGTGCCGGGAATCGACGGCGGCAGCGCGCGCGTGGCCGCCTAGCGAGCGACCTCTTGCTGGGGGCGCTCCGCGGGTGAGGTGACTTCGGCCGTGGCCCGCCGTACCGTCAAGGTCCGCGTGAGACGGGTCACCACCTCGGCGGCGAGCAGTCCCACCACCGCCCAGGCCGGGATGACCGGGAAGAGCGCGAGCGTGCCCACCGCGACCACCAGGCCGAGAGCGGTCCAGCCGGCCACCGGGCCAGCGGGCTGCCCGAGCAGCAGAGCGAGCACGAGGAAGGTCAGCCGGTAGAGCGCCAGGCCACCGCAGAGCGCCAGCGCCGCGCCGTACGGGAGGTGGCCGGGCTCGGCCACCGCCGTGCCCAGCCCCGCGGCCATCGAGGTGAGCGCGGCGACGACGGGGAAGTGCCCGATGCCCATGACGTCCCGCACCCGGGAGTTCTTGGCCGGAAGCAGCTCGCGCGCCGCGACCGCCGAGGTGAAGTCGAAGTAGCTCCACCACAGCGCCGCGAAGAGCACGAAACCGAGGCCGAGCACCACCCATCCGGCAGCCGACCAGTGCTGGTCCAGCGCGCCCAGGGCCGCGGCGACCGACTCGCCCAGCACGATGATGACGAACAGCCCGACCCGCTCGACGATGTGCGGCACCTGGTAGGACGGCTCGTGCTTGCGCGGCTGGATGACGATCAGCGTGACGACCTCGCAGGCGACGCCTGCGAGCCAGAGCAACGCCCGGTACGGCGGAGGCACGAAGATCGAGATCGCCCAGAGGGCGGAGCTGAACCCGTTGAAGGCGAGGACGACCTTCAGCGGCGCGACCGCCCACCACATCGCGAACGACACCACGCGCGAGGCGATGAAGCCCAGCGCGTAGACGGTGGCCCGCTCGCCAGTCGCCTCCGGAATCGCGACGGCCATCACGCCCATCGCCGCCATCGACGCGAGCAGCGCCAGCCGCGAGCGGGTGCTGTCGGAGCCGGTGACGTTCACGAAGACGGTGACGGTCAGCCATACCCACCAGGGGGCCACGAAGAGCAGGACGAACGTGCCGAACTGCGCCGGCCCCGGATCACCTTCGAGCAGATGGGCAAGCCTGGCGACGGCGACGACGAACACGAGGTCGAAGAAGAGCTCGGCCCACCCTGCCCGCTGCTCTTCCCCTTGACTGAGGGTCATGGCGGACAATTGTGACAGGAAGGTACAGGGGAGGCGTATTTCGTCCGTCAGCCACAGGCGAACGTGCCGCACCGCCCTCCGAAGCGCCCCAGAAGATCTTTGCGTCCTCGTAGTCGCCGTAGGCGCCGTCCCGACCTCTGCCTACGCTCGGCCGCACGCGCTGGGCGGTGATCCCGCCGCTGCGTTCCCAAACACGAAACCGCCCCTGACCTTGAGCCGTTTCGGCAGGTCAGAGGCGGTCTAATCTGGTGGAGGTGGCGGGAATCGAACCCGCGTCCTTCAACTCCAAGACAGGGCTTCTCCGGGTGCAGCCTGTTTCGCTTTTCTCAGCCCCGGCGTTCACACAGGCAAGACGCCGACGGGCTCAGCCACTGTTAGGTTTCCCGATCTCCCCCGTGGCCGGGTCGATCGGTTGAGCCTCCTAGCGATGCCGGATCCGGGCCGGAGGCGCTCCCGGGCCAGCAGAAGTCACTCGCTGCTTAGGCGGCGAGGGCCAGGCGAGCCTGGCTGACTTCGGAGTGCGTCTTATTGGCACTTGTTGTTTGCGGTCACAGTGTTAACGAGGTTATGTCCGCAGTCCTCGACCCGCTTCACCTGACTTGCAAAGCCAAAGTCGAAACCAGTCACCCCCTGTTGAGTTGTCAACTCGTCCCCGTGAGGCCGAGCGATCCGAAGATACCCCTTACAACACCGGTAACGCCAACTAAATTCCCGTGGAGGGGCTTCGCGGGGCCGGAAAACGCCGAAACCCCGGGAACACGGCGCTGTCGCACACGTTCCCGGGGTCGACCGGCAGGGTCGAGCCGGTCCAGATGGCAGGGCTCCCCCCGAGACGAAGCCCTATCTCATCGCGGCGACCGAGTCCGCAACCCCCCAAGCGGTGCTCAGTCACTTTGAAGGACGCAAACGAGATATCCGATGGTTGCTCAGAGTGATGAGAATATTTCTCGCAGTAATCGCCCGGCGTGCGGGCGCCGGGTCAGATCTCGGCCCGGCGCCCAGGCCCTGAGTCACGCTGGCCCGGCGCCCAGGCCCCGGGTCACGCTGGCCCGGCGCCCAGGCCCCGGGGCACAATCCGGTTCGATGCTCGACCTCTGGGTCACAGCCCGGCATGCAGCGTCTGGAAGAACCGCCCGGCGACGGCCGCTCCCGCGGTGGGGTCGGAGCTCTCCGTCAGCACCGCCACCGCCAGGTCCCCCTGCCAGCCGACGAACCAGGCCATCGGCTTGCGCCCCTGCGTCGCGGCGGCGGTGATGCCGTGAACCGGATCGCCCGCAGACGCGGCCGATTGGGCCGAGCCCGCGGTCACGCCCATGCGCATGAGCGACTGGAGGGTGCTGATCGTCTTCTTGTCGATCTCGATCGGGGCGGGTGCCTTCGGCGGCTCGGCCTCGGCTGACGGGTCCGGCGACTTCGGATCGGTGACCAGGACGGGTGGGTGCCAGGTGCCCGAGGAGATCGCTCCGGCGACCAGGGCCATGGAGAGCGGGCTGACCAGGACGTTCTGGCCGGCGATGGCCTTGGCGATGGCCGCGTCGCTGGCCAGCGGCCTCATCCTGCCGCTGAAGGTCTTCAACGGCAGGGTCCACTTCGCGTCGATGCCGAACCTCGCGGCGCTGTTCGTCAGCTCGGCACCGTCGACCTTGCGGGCCAGGGAGGCCAGCGCGGTCACACAGCCGGTGGCGAAGTTGGCCTGGATGCTCGGGGCGCTTCCGGCGGGCGATGTGGCCTGATGGAACGGGACTCCGGCCACGCTCCGGTCGGCGGGGCAGGCGAGCTTCTGCTTGAGGTTCGTCCGGGTCTTGAGCAGCGCCTCGACGGACATGATCGAGAAGATGGTCCCGGGGTGGAACCTCCCGGCGAGCGCGTGCCTCTCCTGGTGGTATTCCTTGGTGCTGCCGATGGCCCGAACCTCACCGGTCGACGCCTGGACCGCGACCAGCATGCCGGGCGTGCCGGCGAGCAGTGCGGCGTTGGCCGCCTTCTGGGTGGGAAGGTCGAGCGTGGTGTGCACCGACGAGGTGGACCGGGCGGGCCGCCATTTGCGGAGCTCCGCGACCTCCCGCTTCGTCTTGACGTCCAGGGTGATCACCCTGGTCTGTGTCGCACCGGTCAGGTATTCCTGATAGACCTTCTGCAACCCGCTCCGGCCGACCGTGTCTCCGGCCCGTTGCGGCCCGCCGAGCTGCAGCTCGGTCTCCGGCGTGACCGCGGTGACGGTGCCGACGATCTGGGCTGGCGCGTTCAGGTCGGGCGCGAGCCGCTGCCGCTCCTCGGAGATCTCGATGCCCTCGATGGCCTTGAGCTGGTCGAGGAGCTTCTCGTATGTCCTGCGGCCGAAGGTGACCAGCGGCACCGGGTTGTTGGGCGGGGCGGAGCGGATCCGGCTCAGCAGGCGGTCCTGCGGGAAGCCGGTGACTTTGGAAAGCTGCTCGCAGACCGCGACCGGGTCTTTCAGCGTGGCCGGCCTGACCGTCGCCACGAACAGGGTGGCCTCCTGCTGGAGCGCGCCACCGGTGCGGTCCAGGATCTGCTGGCGCTGCTCGGGGACCACGTCCACGGCGAACCGCTGGCCCTCGTGCAACTGGGGGTGGAGCACACTCGGGGACCAGCGCACCTTCCAGGTGCCGTCCACCAGGTGGAGCGGAAGCTTGCCGGTGTATTCCCACAGGGGGTTGTTCTCCCCCAGGTCGACCTCGGCCTCGAAGTCGGCCTCGACCTCGTCCGCCGCGCGACGGAGCCCCTTGACCTTGAAGCGGAACGAGGCCGCGTCAAGCTGGATCTTGACGTTCTCCAGGGCCGTGCGGACCGTCTTCTCGTCGCCGTCGGTGCGCCGAGCCGCCGTGGCGTAGTCGCCCGTCTGCCAGCCCACCAGAAAGTCACGCACCGCCTCGTGGGCCGACGGCTCCTCGAAACACGCGGACAGCATGGGGACCGTCGCCGCCAGCGCGAGCACCGCGGCGACGGTCCGCCGAGCCTTCCCCGTCACGATTACCTGTTCCTGTGCCGAATCTCGCGGGCCATCTCACGCTTGGCCTGCTTCTCGGCCAGCGTCTGCCGCTTGTCCCAGTCTTTCTTTCCCTTTGCGAGGCCGATCTCGACCTTGGCCTTGCCGTCCTTGAAGTAGATCGAAAGCGGCACCAGGGTCAGGCCGCCCTCCTTGGTCCTGGAGAGCAGCTTGTCGATCTCCTTACGGTGAAGCAGCAGCTTGCGAGTCCGGCGCGCCGCGTGATTCGTCCACGTCCCCATCGTGTACTCGGGGATGTGAGCGTTGATCAACCAGGCCTCGCCGTCCTTGACGACGGCGTATCCGTCGATGAGGGAGGCGCGGCCAAGGCGCAACGACTTGACCTCTGTGCCCTGCAGCACGAGACCAGCCTCATAGGTGGCCTCAATGTGATAGTCGTGCCAGGCACGCTTGTTCTGGGCGATGACCTTCCGCCCGGTCTCACGTGGCATGCCTTCGAGCCTACCGGGGACCGGGGGAACGAGCCGCGCCCGCGGACGCGTCACACACGCAGATAACGGCGGAGCGTGATGAACGAGGCGAACACACAGATGAGCACACCGAAGATCATAGTGAGGGTGATCACCGTGGCCACGGTCTCCCACGTGAGCTGGGTGTTGGCGAGATAGACCTGCACCTTGTCGAAGAGGAACACCTTGCTGACGATCAGCATCACCGCGGCCAGCACACCGCCGATCAGGCCGGCGATGACGCCCTCCATGACGAACGGGAGCTGGATGTAGATGTTGGACGCGCCGACCAGCCGCATGATGCCGGTCTCACGCCTGCGGTTGTAGGCCGACAGCCGGACCGTGTTGCCGATCAGCAGCGTAGCCGCGAAGACCAGGATGATGGCGATCACGAGAGCCGCCCAGCGAAGGCTCTCCAGCAGCCCGAAGAACTTCTCCAGGAGTTGCTGCTGGTTGACCACGTTGGAGACCCCGGGGGCACCCTTGAGGGTGTCGACCACCGCCTGGTAGTTGTTGGGGTCCTTGAGCTTCACCCGGAACGACTCCGGCATGTCCTCGGGGCGTACGGCCGCGAGCGTCACGGAGTCGGACCTGAACTGGTTCTTGAAGTTCTCGTAGGCCTTGGCCGAGTCCTCGAACTCGACCCTCTCGACGTCGGGCAGCCCCTGGATCTTCGCCTGGAGCTCGTTCTTCTGCTGTTCGTTGACGCCGCGGCTGCCCTTGCAGCTCGGGAACGGGCTGTTCTTGCTACACAGATAGACCGAGATCTCGACCCTGTCCGCCCAGTAGTCCTTCATGCCGGAGATCTGGGAGTTGATCATCAGGCCGACGCCCAGCAGCGCCATACCGACGGCCACGGTCACGACCACCGCGATGGTCATCGTGAGGTTACGGCGGAGGCCGATCCAGACTTCCGAGAAGATGAAGTTTGCCCGCATGCTCTTCCTGTCGCTTCGCTTCTGCCGGTCCTGGTCTCAGTACGCCTGGCCGTACACGCCACGCGACTGGTCTCGGACGATCTTTCCGTCCTCCAGTTCCACTACGCGCTTGCGCATGGAGTCGACGATGGCCGCATCATGCGTGGCCATGACAACAGTAGTGCCGGTCCGGTTGATCCGGTCGAGCACCTTCATGATGCCGATGCTCGTCGCGGGGTCGATGTTTCCGGTCGGCTCGTCGGCCAGCAGGATCATCGGCCGGTTGACGAACGCGCGGGCCATGGCGACCCGCTGCTGCTCGCCACCCGACAGCTCGTCGGGCATCCGGTGGGCCTTGCCCTCCAGGCCGACCAGCTCGACGACCTCGGGCACGACCTTACGGATGAACCGCCGGGGCTTGCCGATGACCTCCAGGGCGAACGCGACGTTCTCGTACACGTTCTTGTTCGGCAGGAGCCGGAAGTCCTGGAACACGCAGCCGATCCGGCGGCGCAGGTGGGGGACCTTGAAGTTGGACAGTCGAGCGAGGTCCTTGCCCGCTACGTGAACCGCACCCGAGTCGGGGCGCTCCTCTTTCAAGATCAGGCGAAGGAAGGTCGACTTCCCGGACCCCGAGGGGCCGACGAGAAACACGAACTCGCCCTTGTCGACATCGACGCTGACGTGGTCCAACGCGGGCCGGTTCTGGTTCGCGTAGACCTTGGTGACATTATCAAAATGGATCACGGGCGCATCACGGCATGCCAGTCTAGGGGGTAGGACGGTCGCGGTAGTGGCAGAGGTCCAACTTCCGCCTCTCGCCGGTCGGGGGGCGCCGGTCTTTGCTCTCGATCGACGTTCCGGTTGGCCGGAGCCCAGTCTAGGGGGAAGACTGGCATGGAAAGTCCATAACGGAAACAAAACGATTCGGCGCCCGGTAACGACCGCATAAAGTGGTTCTGAGTTCACAGAGGGAAGGCATCATGAGCTGGAGAGGGAGGGCATCATGAGCTGTGAAGACCTCGTCTGCGCACGCTGTGCGCACCCTGTCGCGGAAGGCAGGTGCCCCCAGTGCCGTGCCAGCCGCGAGCGGATGCACCATCACGGTCTGGACGGAATGGCCCCTGCGCTGGTCCTGCTGGCGCTGATGGCGTTGCTCTTCCTCACCCTCGCCCTGAAGCACCTCACGGGCGCTTGAGCGCCTCCTGAGCGCTTCAGGAAACCGGGCAAAGGGCACTTCAGGGCATCTTCTCAGATCCCGGTCGTGCCCTGGGGGCCGGATGCCTAGGCTTCGACGCCCGACTCCTGACGGCGGGTCCACCGGATCTCCGCCTCGATGAAACCGTCGAGGTCGCCGTCGAGCACCGCGCTCGGGTTGCCCGCCTCCATGCCCGTCCGCAGGTCCTTGACGATCTGGTACGGGTGCAGCACGTAGTTACGGATCTGGGTGCCCCATGAGGTCGTGGACTCGCCCCGGATCTCGTTCAGCGCCGCGGCCTCCTCCTGCCGCTTGCGCTCCAGCAGCTTCGACTGCAGAACCGCCATCGCCGTCGCCTTGTTCTGCAGCTGGGAACGCTCGTTCTGGCAGGAGACCACGATGCCGGTGGGCAGGTGGGTCAGGCGAACCGCGGAGTCGGTGGTGTTGACGCCCTGGCCGCCGGGACCGGAGGAACGGTAGACGTCGACTCGCAGGTCGTCCTCGTTGATGTCGATGTGGTCGGTCGTCTCGACGACCGGCACCACGTCCACGCCCGCGAAGGAGGTCTGGCGGCGTCCCTGGTTGTCGAAGGGGCTGATCCGGACCAGACGGTGCGTGCCGTGCTCTCCGCGAAGGGTGCCGTAGGCGTAGGGCGCCTTGACGGTGAAGGTCGCCGACTTGATCCCGGCCTCCTCGGCGTAGGAGGTCTCGTAGACCTCCGTCGGGTAGCCCTTGCGCTCGGCCCACCGTATGTACATGCGCATGAGCATCTGCGCCCAGTCGGCGGCGTCCACACCACCGGCCTGGGAGTTGATCGTGACGACCGCCTCGCGCGCGTCGTATTCGCCCGAGAGCAGGGTGCGGACCTCCAGAGCGCCGATCTCGCTCCGCAGGCCCTCCAGCTCGCGGCCGGCCTCCTCACGGGTGTCCTCGTCGTCCTCGGCATCGGCGAGCTCGTAAAGGACCGTCAGGTCGTCCAGCCGCTGCCCCAGGGTCTCGATCCTGTTGACCTCGCCCTGCAGGTAGGAGAGCTTGCTGGTGACCTTTTGAGCCCGCTCCTGGTCGTTCCACAGGTCGGGCGCGGCGGCCTGCTCCTCCAGCTCCTCGATCTGCTTGCGTATCGCGTCGAGGTCGAGCACGTCCTTGATGCTGTTCAGCGTGCCGCTAAGCTCGTTGATCTCTTCTGCCGGATCCATGAGTGCCACGTCTGTAAAGGGTACGCGACTACCGAACCCCGTTGTGTACGGCTCGCATCCCACGATGGCTAGCATGGGCCCGCGAGGGGCACCACAAGGAGGCGGACGTGCGGGAACAGCGGCGACGTGGCCTGCTCGCGCTCGCCATCGCACTTGTCATGGGGGTCACAGGGGTCGCGGCATGCTCGGCCTCCGACGACACCACCCCGAAACTGAGCGCCTCGGCCCCCGGCTCCGCCACTCCTTCCGCCCTGGCCGCCCCTCCGGTGACGCTGGCTGAGGCCGAGAAGGCGCTGACGGGCATCCTCGCCGTCCAGGAGGTCCTGGCCCAGGCGACGCCGCGCCTGGACGCCGACTACAAGAACATCCGGAAACAGACCCGCGACGCGCAGGAGGCCCTCATCACGGCCGCCTTCAAAGCCTCCGAGAACGTGTCTCCGCACTATGTCTGGGGTAAGCCGCAGCTGCTGGTTCCCCGGACGCAGCAGAGCCCTCCTTACTGGTTCGCCGCGATCGTGAACCGCGAGGACACGGCGGGCACGGTGCGCACCGCCGTACTGACGCTGACGAAGCGCGACGAGAAATGGTTCATCAGCTCCGTCGCGCTGCTGGAGCCGGGCGTGCGGGCGCCGGAGATCGCCAAGGACGCGGAGGGTTACGCGACCGCCTTGGACGAGGAGGATCCGACCGTCGAGATCAGCCCGCGGCTCATGGCGCCGCTCCACGCGACCTCGGCCGAGGAGGGCACCGCGGGACTCGCCACCAAGCTGATCGAGCAGGGTCCGCACACCACCGACTACGCCACGGAGATCGCGACCAACCGGCTCACCTACAAGGCGGAGAAGTGCCTGGGCTATGACTCGATCTTCGGCGCGGGCGACCAGCCGGTGCGCGCCCTGCGCACCGCCGACGGCGGGGCCATGGTCACATACTCGCTGACCAGGACCACCACCCTGACGTCCAAGGTCGAGCCCTGCTCGCTGGGCGAGGGGTATCTCGAGGGGTATCTTCACGCGCTGCCGAACGCCGAGAAGCTGGCCTCGGATCCCCGCGCGGCGAAAGAGGTGCGTACCCAGGAGACGCAGCTGTACGTGAGCACCGTCCCGGCCAAGGGCAGCGGCAAGCTGGCCAAGGTCATCGGCTATCTGGGCGGCACCACCAGGGTGTTCGCCAACTGACCGCCCGGGCCGGCCGAGGCGACCGAGACGATCCGGCCGGAGGGTGATCGGGTGATCCGGGCTCCGCGATCGGGAGCCCGGATCGCGTGGGTCACCCTTCGCTGTGCGGGAGGTTGGTGGTGGCCACCAGCGTGCGGATCGCGCGCAGCGCCACCGACAGCGTCGCGAGGTCGAAGGTGTCGCTCTCCCAGATCTCCGACAGGGTCTGCCGGGCCCGGGCCACCGCCGCCGAGTTCGCCTCGGTCCAGCTCGCCAGGCGCTCCTCGGGCGTCAGCCCCGGCTTGCTGTGCACCAGGACGTCACGGGTGAGCGAGGCGTGCGCGGCGTAGAGGTCGTCTCGCAGCGCGGCCCGTGCCATGGAGT
This sequence comes from Streptosporangium sp. NPDC000396, assembly GCF_042898655.1. NCBI lineage: Bacteria > Bacillati > Actinomycetota > Actinomycetes > Streptosporangiales > Streptosporangiaceae > Streptosporangium > Streptosporangium sp. NPDC000396. The sequence continues at coordinate 89,723 of NZ_JBIAZA010000016.1, read as the reverse complement.
TCCACCGGCTGTCCCTGGGCAGCGCGATGACGCGCTCGCGCAGTCTGGACAGCTGGAGCCGGTCGGCCAGGTCGAAGTAGACCTCGGCCACCTCGTTCACCGGGCGGTCGGTGTACGAGGCCACTTCCACCAGGTCGAACGTGGAGTAGGCCGGGACCATCGCGGCGACCCGCTCGGCCAGCTCGGCGGGCACGCCCCGGGCGACGAACCCGTCGCGGCGCTCTTCGAACGCCGCCAGGTCGGACCCGGTCAGCAGCTTGGGCAGGTGCGGCAGCAGGCCGTTCATGCCCTTGGTGAAGAAGGTCACCGTGGAGGCGAGGTCCAGCGGCGCCCGGCGGTTGCCGAGCATCCAGCGGGTGCCGCGCTCGGCGAGCTTGCGCGCCTCCAGCTCCATGGCGATCTGGGTGGAGGTGTCCACCTTGTTGTCCAGCTCCTCCAGCTGCCGCCAGAAGCTCTGCAGGTCGAAGACCTCGCGCGTGACCAGGTAGGCGCGGGCGATGTCGGAGGAAGACGCGCCGCTCTCCTCGCCGAGGCGGAACAGGAAGGTGGTGCCGCTGGAGTTGATCATGTCGTTCACCACACCGGTGGTGATGATCTCCCGGCGGAGCGGGTGGGAGTCCATGTAGGAGCGCTGGCGCTCACGCAGCGCCGACGGGAAGTAGGACACCAGCCAGGACGCCAGGTAGGGGTCGTCGGGCAGGTCGGAGGCGAGGATCTCGGCGTCCGCCACCAGCTTGGTGTAGGCCAGCAGCACCGAGAACTCCGGCGCGGTCAGTCCGAGCCCGGCCTGGCGCCGCTCGGCGAGCGTCTTGTCCGACGGCAGGAACTCCAGCTCCCGGTTGACCAGCCCGTCCCGCTCCATCCTGCGCAGCTGGCGCGCGTGGATGTGCAGCATCTCGGCCGCCTGCTCGCGGGCGGCGGCCAGCACCACGTTCTGGTCGTAGTTGTCCCGCAGGACCAGCTCGGCCACCTCGTCGGTCATGTCGAGGAAGAGCTGGTTGCGCTGCTTGTCGGTGAGCTCGCCGTCGCGGACCGCCCGGTCCAGCAGGATCTTGATGTTCACCTCGTGGTCGGAGGTGTCCACCCCGGCGGAGTTGTCGATGAAGTCGGTGTTGACGAGGCCGCCGTTGAGGGCGAACTCGATCCGGGCGAGCTGGGTGAAGCCCAGGTTGCCGCCCTCGCCGATCACCTTGCAGCGCAGCTCGGAGGCGTTGACCCGCAGGCCGTCGTTGGCCTTGTCGCCGACGTCTGCGTGCGACTCGCTGGAGGCCTTGGCGTAGGTGCCGATGCCGCCGTTCCACAGCAGGTCCACCGGGGCCCGGAGGATGGCGCTGATCAGGTCGTTGGGCGGCAGGGAGGTCACCTCGTCGGCGATGCCGAGCGCGGTGCGCATCTGCGGGGAGAGCGGGATCGACTTGGCCGTGCGCGGCCAGACGCCGCCGCCCTGCGAGATGAGCGAGGGGTCGTAGTCCTCCCACGAGCTGCGCGGCAGCGCGAACAGCCGGGCCCGCTCGGCGTAGCTGCGCGCGGAGTCCGGGTCGGGGTCGACGAAGACGTGCCGGTGGTCGAAGGCGGCGATCAGCCGGATGTGCTGGGAGAGCAGCATGCCGTTGCCGAACACGTCACCGGACATGTCGCCGACACCGGCCACGGTGAAGTCGGTGGTCTGGGTGTCCACGCCCATCGCGCGGAAGTGGTATTTGACCGACTCCCAGGCACCGCGGGCGGTGATGCCCATGGCCTTGTGGTCGTAGCCGATCGAACCGCCGGAGGCGAAGGCGTCGCCCAGCCAGAAGCCGTACTCCTTGGCCACCTCGTTGGCGATGTCGGAGAACGTCGCGGTGCCCTTGTCGGCGGCGACCACCAGGTAGGTGTCGTCCTCGTCGTTCCTGACCACGTCGGGCGCCGGGACGACCTGGCCGTCGATGAGGTTGTCGGTGACATCCAGCAGGCCGGAGATGAACATCCGGTAGCAGGCGATGCCCTCGGCCAGCACGTCTTCCCGAGCCCCCGACTTCGGCGGATTTTTCACCACAAAGCCGCCCTTGGAGCCGGTGGGGACGATGACGGTGTTCTTCACCATCTGCGCCTTCACCAGCCCGAGAACCTCCGTGCGGAAGTCCTCCATCCGGTCCGACCAGCGCAACCCGCCTCGCGCGACCTTGCCGAAGCGCAGGTGAACGCCCTCGACCCGGGGCGAGTAGACGAAGATCTCGAACTTCGGCCGGGGCAGCGGCAGCACGCTGATCGACGGTGAGTCGAACTTCAGGCTGATGTACGGCTTGCGCTCGCCGTTCACCGTCTGGAAGTAGTTCGTCCGCAACGTGGCCTTGATCATCTCCAGGTAGGCCCGCAGAATGCGGTCCTCGTCCAGGGAGGCCACGTCGTCCAGGGCGCCGAGGATCTCCTCCTGCAGCGCCTCGGCCAGCTCCGTGCGGACCTCCTCCGCACGCCGGGGGTCGAGCCTGGCCTCGAACAGCCGCACCAGCAGGCGCGCCAGCCGTACGTTGCCCAGCAGCACCCGTTCGATGTAGTCCTGGCTGAACGTGGTCCCGGCCTGGCGCAGGTATTTGGCGTAGACCCGCAGGATCTCGGCCTGCTCCCAGGTCAGCCCGGCGGCCAGGACGAGCCCGTTGAACCCGTCGCTCTCCACCCGGCCCCGCCACAGCGCGCCGAAGGCGTCCTGGAACAGCCGCTTGAACTCGTCCCTGTCCACCTCCGAGGAGGGGGTGTAGCGCAGGCCGAAGTCGTAGATCCAGGCGTCCGTGGTCTCCGGGGTGTTGTCGCGGTCGATCTCGTACGGCCGCTCGTCGACCACCTCGACGCCCATCCGCTGGAGCAGCGGCAGCACGTGCGACAGGGAGATGGGCGCGCCGATCCGGTAGAGCTTGAACCGGCGCTCGCCCTCCGCGGCGTCGTACGGCTCGTAGAGGTTCATCCCGATCTCGTCGGGCGACGTGGCGAGCGCCTCCAGGCGGCGCAGGTCGGCGACCGCCATCCGGGCCGGGAAGTCGGCCTTGTAGCCCTCGGGGAACGCCGAGGCGTAGCGGCGGATGAGCCTGGGCGCCTCCTCCTCCGAGCTCAGCTCGGAGATGGCGGTGGTCAGGTCGTCCTCCCAGGAGCGGGTGGCGGCGGCCAGCTTGCTCTCGAGCTCCTCCACGTCGACCGCGTCGACGCTCAGCGGCTTGCCTCTCTCGCCGCGCACGACCACGTGCAACCGGGCGAGAACCGACTCACCGATCATCGCGCTGTAGTCGAAGGAGGTCCCGCCGGCCGCCTTGAGCAGGATCTCCTGCATCTTGATGCGGATCTTGGTGGTGTAACGGTCACGCGGGAGGTAGACCAGGAACGAGATGTAGCGGCCGAAGTCGTCCGGGCGGATGAAGACCTTGACCTGCTTGCGCTCGCGCAGCCTGAGCACGCCGAGCGCGATCGGCAGCAACTGCTCCACCGAGGTCTGGAAGAGCTCGTCCCGGGGGAAGGTCTCCAGGATCTCGATGAGGTCCTTGCCGTCGTGGCTGTCGGCGGCCAGCCCGGCCAGGTCGAGGACCTCGGCCAGCTTGCGCCGGAGCACCGGGATCCGGGAGATCGACTCGTTGTAGGCCACGTGGGTGAACAGGCCGAGGAAACGCCGCTCGCCGACGACCTCCCCCTCGGCGTCGAAGAGCTTCACGCCCACGTAGTCCAGGTAGGCCGGGCGGTGCACGGTGGCGCGGGTGTTGGCCTTGGTGATGATCAGCATCTGCTGCTTCTCGCGGGCCTTGGCGCGCAGCTCGGGAGTGAGCGCCGCGAAGCTCTCCGACCCCGCCTTGTCATGGCGGAGGATGCCCAGCCCGGTCCCGGGCACCGGGCGTAGCGCGTCGCCCTCCTCGCCCTCCTCCAGGCGGTATTCGCGGTAGCCCAGGAAGGTGAAGTGGCCGTCGGCCAGCCAGCGCATCAGCTCCAGGCTGTCCTCGACCCCCGCCAGGTCCAGCAGCGGCGGGTTGATCGAGACGTCCTCCGCGGTCTGTACGGCGAGGGCCCGCATCTTGGCGAAGTCCTCGACGGCGTAGCGCACGTCGGACAGGACCCGCTGCAGGTCGGTCTCAAGCTGCTTGAGCACGCCCGGGTCGGCCTGCCGGTCGATCTCGAAGTGCATCCAGGACTCGACGAGCACCTGCCCGGTGACGTCTTCCTGGTCCTGGCCGAGCAGCTTGCCGGTCATGTCCCGGCGCACCCGCATCTGCGGGTGGACGATGAGCTGGACGCCGATCCCGTGCCGGCCGAGCTCCATGGTCACCGAGTCGACCAGGAAGGGCATGTCGTCGGTGACCACCTCGACGACCGAGCACCCGGGGTCCCAGCCGTGCTCCTCCAGGCTCGGCGTGTAGGCCCGCACCAGGGCACGGCCCTGGGGGCGCTTCTCGGCGAGCTGCCGCTGGGCCATCGCCGGGCCGTACACATCGACCGGATTGCGGCTCAGCAGGTCTTCTGGAGCGACATGCCGGTAGTAGAGCTTCAGATAGGCCAGCGCCTCCTCAACACTCACGTGGTCACTGCCCGGTGTGTGCGCGCACGTCTCGGCGGCACTCCTCAGCAGCTCGTCCTTCGCCTCGTTGAGCGGCATGTCGCTCTCACTCCTTTGTGAGGGGTTTTTCCATATTTGGTAGGGAGTCACGGTTAAGTCCGTACTGCCCGCGGCGGGGGAGGTAATGCGGGCGCGGGCGCCCTCCGACCGGTGTATGACGGTTCCGCCGAACCGCTCGCACCTGATTCCGCTCGGATCCGCCACTCGGCCGTCACCACGTGACATGACCGCCACGGGACGGCCCTGCCTCGGATGGATCGCCTTTTGGCCAGTCGCCCCGGGTCGTCATGTGACCCGCGGTCTCTCATCGCCTGCAGCGGAAGGCCGGAGGTCTCGTGGTCGGAGACGGCAGGCCTTCGCCGGGAAAGGGCGGTGATACAAGCATTCCACACGGTGGGCTCAGCGAGGTGACGCCACCGCGCCCCCTTCTCACCCGTACTCCGCCCACCGGGCACTGCCCGCGGCACAACACCTCCAGCGGCCACCTACTTCGATCCCCGTTGACCGAAACGCGCCGCCGCTCCTGATATCACCCGAAAAGCTGTAAAACGTCAACGTGACGTCCGGCCATCCCCGCAGGCATTGGAGCGGTCCCGCCGTACGGCGTCGAGCAGTCCGGGAACCTCACTCAGCTCCCGGAGCTCGGCCTGACACTCCTCACATGCCATGAGGTGGCGTTCGAACACCTCGTGGTCCTCTTCGTCGAGCACCCCGAGGGCGTATGCCACCACGTCATGGTGTGGGGAGGGGGACATCAGCTCGCGACACCTCTCTCCTTCAGGATCTTCCGAAGGGCTCGGATCCCGTAGTAGAGCCGAGACTTGACCGTGCCCGGCGGGATCCCGAGGATCTCCGCCGCCTCGTTAATCGTACGGTCCCGTAGGTAGGTGTGCTCGATGACTTCGCGGTGTTCTTCGGACAGATCCTGCAGCGCGTCGGCGACGATCATCGCCTCAAGCGTCTGGTCGGCTCCGTCGGGGACAGGGACGGCGTCCGCGTCGGCGGGTTCGACCTCCTGAGGTCTCGCCCCCCGCCTGCGGCGGCCGTCGATGACGATACGGCGGGCGACGGTGAGGAGCCAGGCCCACAGAAGGCCCGGCTCCCGGTGCAACCTGCTCGCGTTACGCCAGGCCCGCAGGATCGTCTCCTGGACGACATCCTCGGCCCACTGCAGATCGTTTCCGGTGGACTTGCGCACATGCCGGAGCAGGGGAACGCCGAACTCCCGGTAAAGCGCTTCTACCAGGACATTCTCATCATCGGAGTCCACTGCTTCGAGCCGGCTGTCGAGTTGACGACGCACGGGCACATCTTTACACCTTCGTTATCAGTCCCGTCTGCAACTCTGGCAACTCAGTTATTTCTGACTATCTCGCCACAAGACATGAACTCTCTCCGGAAGGGCCGCGTACCTCCCACCAAGCGCGCCCGCACTCGCGGGCCCTCGGGGAAAGGAAGCGACCATGGCAGTACGGCGCATCCCGTGGCCGGTCGGAACCGTCCTCGGTCACGGTCGCGGCGGCACGTGGTTCGCGAGCACACCGGATGACAAAAAGGCGATAGCCGCGGGCGGTTACTGAGCCGGACCGAACCATGCTGAGGCCGCTCCTCCTCCTTCTTCGCCGCTTCGGGACCGGAGAACTGCTGCTGTTCGGGATCTTCCTCGCGATCGCCACCGTGGCGATCATCATGATCACCCCGCCCGGCGGGTTCACGGCTTCCCCCGCGGTCCCCCAGGGCTCGGCCCTGACCCAGTTCGGGCCGCTGAGCCCGGCCGACCGCGATCTGCTCGTCAAGGTCCGCCAGGCCGGTCTCTGGGAGATCCCCACCGGACAGCAGGCCCAGCAACGGGCCGGCAGCAAACGGGTCAAGGAAGTCGGCATGCACCTGATGACCGACCATCTCAAGCTCGACGTCCAGGTCCGCGGGGTCGCGGCCCAACTGAACGTGGTGCTCCCCAGCCAGCCCAACCCCGACCAGCAGGGCTGGATGGCCCAGTTGTCGAGCAAAACCGGCCCCGACTACGACCGCACCTTCGCCAACCTGCTGCGGCAGGCCCACGGAAAGGTCTTCACGGTGGTCGCCGCGGTCCGCGCCGGCACCCGCAACGACCTGATCCGATCCTTCGCCCAGCAAGCGGTGGACGTGGTCATGAAGCACATGACCCTGCTGGAGAGCACGGGCCTGGTCGACTACACGGCTCTGCCCGAGCCTCCTACCCCGTCGCCCCCGCCCCCTGCGGCCGCCCTCGACACCCCCGTGAGGAAAGAAAACTGATGAAACGCATGTTCGTCACCATGTCGGCGCTGGCGCTCGCCGCCGGGGCGCTAACCGCCGCTCCCCTGAGTACGGCTCCCGCCTTCGCCGACCACTGCGACCCCGCCGAACAGGGCCAGAACGCGCAGGGCCAGAACGGACAGAACCAGAGCGGGCAGAACCAGTCCCAGCAGGGCTCCGCTACTTCACGGCAGAACCCGACGGCTTCCCCCACCCAGTCCCCACCGCCCGGCGACGGCGGGCAGGAGGAGGAGTGCGCCGACCTCGGGCCGTTCCTGCAGGACTTCGTCGACATCAGGCAGGTCCCGCCGAACGTCCGGGTGCCCCGGCCCCAGCGCGGCGGCTCCGTCGGCAGTTTCCTCTCCCGGTGCGGCAGGAACGAGAACGGCCACCGTAACTCCGACAACTTCATCGTGACCCCGGGTGTCCGGAACGGCGCCCACCATGTGCACGACTACGTCGGCAACCTCTCCACTGACGGCCTGTCCACCGACACCACCCTGGCCGCGGCGGGCACCACATGCGCGTTCGGAGACCGCTCGGCTTACTTCTGGCCGGTCTTACGTGACCGCACGAGCGACGCCAACAGCCAGGACCCCGACCGCAACGTGGGCCGCATCCTGACTCCCCGCGTGGTGAACCTGCAGTTCCGGGGGAACCCGGTGGCCAAGGTCACCGCGATGCCCCGGTTCATTCGGATGATCACCGGTGACGCGAAGGCGGCCACCAACGGCGGCGCGAACGCCCGGGCACAGTGGACCTGCAGCGGGTTCGCCAACCGGGTGACCACCAAGTATCCGCTCTGTCCCCGGGGCAGCCTGGTCGTGCGGATCCTGGACTTCCCGAGCTGCTGGGACGGGCAGAACACCGACAGCGCCAACCACCGGACCCACGTCCTGTTCCCTGACGGGAACGGTGTCTGCCCCGGCGGCACCAGGCCCATCCCCCAGCTCCGGATGATCCTGGCCTACTCCACCCCGCGCACCCCGTCCTTCGCCTTGGACGCCTTCCCCGAGCAGCTCCACAACCCGGTCACCGACCACGCCGACTTCGCGAACGTGATGCCCGACCGGCTGATGAGATTCGCGGTGGACTGCATCAACCGAGGGCGCCGCTGCTAGGGCGTGTCCCGCAGGACCGCCGCTCCCCTCCCCATGCCCACAACCCCGACGAGGGGCGGGGAGCGGCACCCCCCGAGTCCCTCACCCCAACGCACTCGCCATCAAGCCACTCCGCCGACAGGAGACACAGGTGCGCAGTCCACGGACTCCACGTCACACCCGGGCAGAGGCCGGGACGGGCCTTGAACGGAGGTCCACCCGAATCGGTCTCGGCGCCGGGATCACAGCCACGACGGTCGGGCTCCTGGCGCTGGGGCGCACCTCGTCAGGGATGGAACTGGCCGCGACGGCCCGAGGATTCCTCTCGTTCTTCTCCGGCGTTTTCGCACTCGTCTCGCTGACCCTCACCGTGGCGCTCGGGCTGCTCTCCGCCGACCGGGTCGTCCTTCCCGTTCAGGGCAGAATCCGGGCCCAGCTTGTGCATCGGGCCGCCGCATTGATCGGCATGACGTTCCTGGCCACACACGTGCTCATAAAGATCACGGAGGGCAAGGCTCCGGTGGCCGCGGCCGTGGTCCCGCTGGCGGCCAACGGCGTCGGCCTCTACGTCGGTCTCGGCGCGATCGCCTCCGACGTGATGGTGCTGGTCTTCGCGACCGGGATCATCCGCGCGGGCTTCGCGGACGCCCGCCGGCCGTGGCTCTGGCGAATCCTGCATGGCTCCGTCTACCTGGCGTGGCCGACGGCGATCCTGCACGGGCTGACCGCGGGCCGCCAGCCCGCCGGGTGGGTCACCTGGAGTTACGTGAGCTGCCTGGTGGCGGTGGGCGCCGCCCTGCTGATCAGGGTGATCTCCGCGTTCCGGCCCAAGCGCGTCCCGGTGCTCGCAGAGACCCCGGTGGAGCAGCCGCGCGCCACGGAGATGGCACCGCCCACGAGCATCGTCGGCCGCCGCCCCCGCCGGGCGCGCGAGGCCCCGGCCCAGATCCGCCGAATCGGAGGCGTTGGGTGATCCCCTATCGGGTTCCCCAGATCAAAAGACTCGGTCCAGCCCGGCTCACCGCCGGGCTGGACGATCGTCGCAGGATGGACCTGCCGGCCCATCGCGCCATGCACGGCACGGCGCCGAAGATGGGCTCGGAGGAGCTGGCCGACCTCGCCGACGAAGTGGACCTGCGGGGCCGGGGCGGAGCGGCGTTCCCCTTCTCCCGCAAGATCCGTGCGGTGATCACCAAGCGGTCGGAGACGGTCGTGCTGGTCAACGCGGCCGAGGGCGAACCGGCGAGCAGCAAGGACATGATGCTGCTCACCCGGACTCCCCACCTGGTCATCGAGGGTGCGCTGCTCGCGGCGGGCGCGATCGGCGCCAAACAGGTCGTGATCGCCACCGCCGCCGGCGGAATGGGTCAGGCCTCGGTCGCCGCCGCCGTCGAGGAACGAGGCGCGGGCGACCGGGTTCGCGTGGTCGGCATCCGCGAACGGTTCATCTCCGGCGAGGGCGGCGCACTGGTCCGGGCGGTGAACGGGCAGGTGGGCGAGCCGCCGGGGCGCAAGGTCAGGGCCAGCGAGAGCGGGGTGGGCGGCCTGCCCACGCTGCTGTCGAACGCCGAGACGTTCGCTCAACTCGCGGTGCTCACCATCCTGGGTCCCGAGCGCTACGCCGACGTGGGGACCGCACGCGAGCCGGGAACCGTCCTGCTCACCGTGGGCGGCTCGGCGGGCGCCCCGGCCGTGGTCGAGGTGGCCACGGGAACTCCCCTGTATGCCGTACTGGACATGTGCCGGGCGTCGCCGGGCGAGGGCGTGCTGGTCGGCGGGTACCACGGTGCGTGGATCCACCCGGCCGCCGCGGAGGTGGCGACCGTCTCACGGCAGGGCATCGCCGACGCGGGCGGGCAGCTCGGCGCCGGAATCATCCTGCCGCTCGGGGGCGAGACCTGCCCCCTGGGCGAGACGGTCAGGGTGGCGAGATATCTGGCCGCGCAGTCCTCAGGGCAGTGCGGGCCGTGCCGTCTCGGCCTTCCGGACGTCGCGCGGTCGATGGCCGCTCTCATCACAGGCTCGGCCACCGCCCTGGACGAGCTGCGCCGCAGGGCGGCAGGGGTGCGGGGGCGCGGAGCCTGCTTCCACCCGGACGGAACCGCCAGGTTCGTGCTGTCGGCCCTGGAGGCGTTCCCCGACGACATCGAGGAACATCTGCTCCGCGGGTCCTGCGGCCGACCGGTCCACGGTGTGCTCCCCCTGCCCGAGGAGGCGACGGAGCCCGAGGTACGGCTGGCCGTCGACTGGACCCGATGCCAGGGCCACGGCCTGTGCGCCAAGCTCGCGCCCGACCTCGTCCAGCTCGACGAGCACGGCTATCCGATCTTCATCGGCGAGACCGTACCCCCTCAGCTGCAGCGGCTCGCCCGCCGAGCCGTCGAGATGTGTCCGGCGCTGGCACTCAGGTTGAACTAGGCGGCCCGCTCCTCACGATCCACACGCCAGGCGCACCCCGATCCGGGGCCGCGTTCCTCCGCTCTGTGCCCCGGACTCGTACTCCCCCTCGTACTCCCCCTCGTACTCCCCCTCGTACTCCCCTGCGCTCCCCGAAGTGATGTGAATGTGACCAACCAGGCAAGCCGGGCGGCCGTCTCAACGATCAGATGAACGAAAACCCCCAGGAGACGATCATGCAGCCCGCTCCGGACAGGCGGACATTTCTCAGGATCGGTGGCATGGCCGCCCTGGCCGTGGGCGCTGGATCGCCCACCTCGGCCGTCCCCGGCCGGGCGGATTGGAACGCTCTAGGGCGCGGGCTGGACGGCAGGCTCATCAGGCCCGGCGACGCCTCCTACGACGCGGCCCGCCGCCTGTTCAACCCCGCGTTCGACGCGGTACGGCCGACCGGCGTGGCCTACTGCGCCAACCCCTCGGACGTGTCCGAGTGCGTGGCCTTCGCCCGCCGGATGAACCTGCCGCTGGCCGTACGGTCGGGCGGGCACTCCTACGCGGGCTGGTCCACCGGGACCGGCCTGGTCATCGACGTCTCCCCGATGAACAAGGTCAGCTACTCCTCCGGGCGGGCGACCGTCGGAGCGGGCGCCAAGCTCGTCGACGTCTACGACAAGCTGGCGGCGAGCGGCGTCAGCATCCCGGCAGGGTCCTGTCCCACGGTGGGGGTGAGCGGGCTGACGCTGGGCGGCGGGATCGGCGTGGTGTCCAGGAAGTACGGTCTCACGTGCGACGTGATGGAGTCGGTCCAGATCGTCACCGCCGACGGCCGGCTGCTGACCTGCGACGCCAACCACGACCCCGACCTCTACTGGGCCTCGCGTGGCGGAGGCGGCGGAAACCTCGGCGTGGCGGTCTCCTTCGGCTTCCGGACCCATCCCGCGCGCGAGGTGACGGTGTTCTTCCTGCACTGGCCGTGGGCGAAGGCCGTCAAGGCGATCCAGGCGTGGCAGGCGTGGATGCCCACCGCGCCGGACGAGATGTGGTCCACGATGCACCTGAGCCGCGACGGCGGGATGGACCTGCAGATCGGCGGGCTCTACCTGGGCGGCAGGGCGGAGTGTGAGCGGCTGATCGACCGGCTGGCGGGCAGGATCGGCGCGGTCTCCTCCTCCTTCGTCCGGCAGACCTCCTACCGCCACGCCATGATGATCATGGCCGGTTGCTCCACGCGGTCGGTCTCCCAGTGCCACCAGGGCGGCTCCCTGCCCGGCCAGACCCGCGACGGCGGGCTGTCCCGAGACCGCTTCACGGCCAAGTCGCACATGGCCTACCGCCCGCTCTCCGAGGCCGGTGCCAGAACGCTGGTCGCCGAGGTCGCCAGACCGGGCAACCACACTGTGCTCCTGGACGCCCTCGGCGGCGCCGTCGGCCGGGTCCGCCCGGACGCCACCGCCTTCCCGCATCGGGCGGCCCTCTACAGCGTGCAGTACTACGCCCACCAGGCCGCGGCCGCGACCTGGGCGCGGAACGCGCACGCCGCCATGCGGCCCCACTTCGGTGACCACGCCTACGTGAACTACATCGACGCGGAGCTGCGCGGCTGGCGCACGGCCTACTACGGGGCGAACGCCGACCGGCTCGCCCGGACCAAGGCCACCTACGACCCCGGCCGCCTGTTCCGCCTCCCCCAGGGCATCTGATCCATGTCCCTACGTCTCCGAGGCCATGCCGGGAACGGGTAGTTCGTTCCGCGAATTTGTTACTCTGGGCCGGTGAGTAAGCATGTTGACGGCCAGATCGGAACGGTGGCCGCACTGGTGCGGTCCACGTTCCTGGTGAATGCCGTGTACGCAGATTCCGCCCGCGAGTACGGCCTCACCCAGCAGCAGGGCCAGCTGCTGTGCGTCTTGATGGCGCAGCCGTACGGCATGAGCGAGCTGGGCGCGGTGCTCGGCCTGGCCAAGTCGAGCCTGACCGGCCTGGTCGATCGCAGCGAGCGCAACGGCCTGGTCCAGCGCAACCCCGACCCCCACGACTCCCGTGCGGTGAGGGTGGCGCTCACCAGGCAGGGCGCCAAGCTGGCCGATGAGTTCTACATCGAGACGTGCCGCCGCATCGAGGAGCTGACCTCGGGGTTGGCCCCGGCGGAGCGCGACACGCTCGCCGCCCTGCTCGGCCGCGTCGTGGCGGACAACAAGGTTCCCGCCGTCTTCGTGGAACCGGATCACACGCGCTGAGCGAGAGAGGGAGTTGCAGTTCGTGCCACGAACTAATATTGTTCGTGACACGAACTCAACCCCTTTTTCGTGTTGGAGTGTGAATCATGAGTCGGACAGTCGTGATCATCGGCGGAGGTTACGGTGGTTCCGCGCTCGCCAAGGCGCTGGACGCGGAGGCCGACGTCGTCCTCATCGATCCCCGGGACGCGTTCATCAACTCGGCCGGCTCGCTGCGGGCGCTGACCCAGCCCGACTGGGCGCACAACATGTTCTTCCCCTACGACCAGTGGCTCAGGCACGGCACGGTGGTCCGCGACCGCGCGGCCTCGGTGGACCCCGGCGGTGTCACCCTGGCCTCAGGCCGGCGGATTGAGGCCGACTATCTGGTCCTGGCCACCGGCTCCAGCTACACCTATCCGGCCAAGCCCAACGCCGACTCCACCGACGAGGTCCTGGACGACCTGCTCCGGACCCACAAGGAACTGGCGGATTCCAAGCGGGTGCTGATCCTCGGCGCCGGGCCGGTCGGCCTGGAACTGGCCGGGGAGATCAAAGAGGTCTGGCCGCACAAGCACGTGACCATCCTCGACCCGGCCGAGCAGCTGCTGCCCGCCTTCCCTGCGGAGATGCGCGCGGAGCTGCGCCGCCAGCTCGACGAACTGGCGGTCCACCTGCGGCTGGGCACCGGCCTGACCGCGCCTCCGGCGACCGAGCCCGGCCAGGCGGCGACGTTCACCGTCACCACGACCGGCGGGGAGGAGATCACCGCCGACATCTGGTTCCGCGCGCACGGCACGCGCGTCAACAGCGACTACCTCGCCGACGGCGAGCTGACGACACGTTCGCCGCAGGGCCAGGTCTCGGTCACCGAGACCCTCAACGTCCGCGGATACGACCACGTCTACGCGATCGGCGACATCACCGACGTCGCCGAGGCCAAGATGGCCGGATACGCGATGCAGCACGCCGAGGTGGTGGCCCAGAACATCATCGCCCAGCTGCGCGGCGAGCAGCCGACAGCCACCTACCGGCCGCTGCCCCACCCCATGATCCTGCTGCCCCTCGGCCCGCGCCAGGGTGTCGGCCAGTTGCCCACCCCTGACGGGCCGGTCGTCGTCCCGGCCGAGACCGTCTCGGCGTACAAGGGGGCCGACCTGTTCACCGGCCGCTTCACCGAGCAGTTCGGCGCCGCCTGACCCGGAAGCGTACGCCTGGTAAACATCTCCATTTGCACGGAAAGGCAGAACTTTGTCCGCACATAACGTCGTCTTCGGCTTTGGCACACATCCGAGCATCGACGACATACCCGAGCTGCTGCGCATGGCCCAGCAGGCCGACCGGGACGGGCTCGACATCTTCACCCTGTCGGACCACCCCTACATCGGCGGGCGCCTGGACGCTTACGCCGCGCTCGGCTTCATCCTCGGGCGTACGCAGCACATCGCCGGCTTCGCCAACGTCACCAATCTGCCGACCCGGCCTCCTGCCATGCTGGCCAGGACGGTGACGTCGCTGTCGGCACTGTCCGATGGCCGAATCGTGCTCGGCATGGGCGCCGGCGGGCTGTGGGATCGCATCGCCGACATGGGAGTGCCACGGCTGACGGCCGGCGACGCCGTGGACGCCTTCGAGGAGGCGATCGTCCTGGTCAAGCTGCTGTCGGGCGGCGGCCCTCCGGTCACCTACCAGGGTAATCACTACCAGGTGAACCAGATCGAGCCCGCTCCCGTCGCCGCGCCTCCCGTGTGGACCGGATCGGTCGGCCCGAAATCCCTGGCCGCTACCGGCCGCGTGGCCGACGGCTGGATCCCCGGCCACGCGGCCGACTGGCTCAGCGAACGCTACCGGGCCTCCCGACCGATCATTGACGAGGCGGCGGCGTCCGCCGGCCGCGATCCGAGCGAGATCCGCACGGTCTTCAACTTCCCCGGACGCATCACCGACCGGCCGCTGCCCGCCACCCGCGACCGCGACGGCCGCTGGATCGGCGGCTCCGTCGCCCAGTGGGTCGAGGAACTGACCGGAGCCGTGCTGGAGCACGACGCGTCGGGCTTCACGCTCTTCGCCGCCGGCCACGGCGCCCCGGACCCCACCCAGCTGGCCCGCTGGGCCCAGGAGATCGCCCCATCCGTACGCGAGGCGATCGCGAAGTAGGGCGACATCGGCCGCATGCTGGGGCGGCAGGGCGTTGCTGGTCCGCGTCGGGCCGACGGCGATGTCCGTGTGGTTCGAACGCCAGTACATCGACGAGGAGTTCGGCTCGGCTTGGCGGTGGGAGGCCCGGTTCGAGGGTAGGGCCCGCGAAAGCGCCGGTCCGGGGTCCGAGACCGTGGTCTCGAACCCCGTCTCCCGCTCTTCCGCGCCACCTCCCGGAGGAGGACGTCACCTCTCGGAGCCTCTCGTCGAGCCTCTCGCGGGCCTCTCGTCGGAGCCTTGCGGAGGAGAGAGTCAGCTCTCCGGAGAGAAGTAGGCGAGGACCTCGGGATTGGCCATGGAGTCGAGGTTGGCGGCCTTCTCGGGGGGAACGCCGAGGAGGATCTTGCGGACGGGCACCTCCAGTTTCTTGCCGCTGAGGGTGCGGGGAATGCCGGGAACCTCGATGATCTCGTTCGGCACGTGCCGGGGGGACAGCACCTCCCGCAGGGCCGTACGCAGGCGTGTGACCAGGTCGGCTGATAGGGTCGCCCCTTCCGCCATGGTGACGTAGAGCAGCAGGCGGCCCTCCTGTCCGAGCTGACCGGTGTCGATCACCAGGCTGTCGGCGATCTCCTCGAAGCGCTCCACCACGCGGTAGAACTCGCTGGTGCCCATCCGGACGCCGCCCCGGTTGAGGGTGGAGTCGGAACGCCCG
This sequence comes from Streptosporangium sp. NPDC000396, assembly GCF_042898655.1. Classification (NCBI taxonomy): domain Bacteria; kingdom Bacillati; phylum Actinomycetota; class Actinomycetes; order Streptosporangiales; family Streptosporangiaceae; genus Streptosporangium; species Streptosporangium sp. NPDC000396. The sequence goes on along the minus strand of NZ_JBIAZA010000016.1, from coordinate 74,312 downwards.
TAGATCACGCAGCCGCCGTCGGGAAGGATCTTGATCCAGTCGCCGTGCCGCCAGACGCCGGGGTAGTCGGCGAAATAGCTCTCCCGGTATCTCGTGCCGTCGGAGTCGTTCCAGAACATGACCGGCATCGACGGCATCGGCGCGGTCAGCACCAGCTCGCCGACCTCACCGATCACCGGCGCGCCCGACGGGTCGAAGGACTCGACCTTGGCTCCCAGACAGCGGCATGGGATGACCCCCGCGCGGACCGGCAGCAGCGGGACCGCGCCGACGAAGCCGGTGCAGACGTCGGTGCCACCGGAGAACGAGCCGAGCTGGACCTCCGGCAGTGTGTCGTGCACCCAGGCGAATCCCTCCGGCGGCAGCGGCGAGCCGGTGGAGCCCAGCCCGCGCAGCGCCGTGAGCCCCGAAGGCCGCAGGCCCGCCTTCATGGAAGCGATCAGGTACGGCGCGCCGGTGCCGAAGTAGGTGACCCCTTCCTCACCGGCCAGGCGCCACAGCGCGCCGGTCTCCGGATAGGTGGCCGACCCGTCGTAGAGCACCACCGTCGAGCCGACCAGCAGACCGCCGACGAGGTAGTTCCACATCATCCAGCCGGTCGTGGTGTACCAGAAGAAGACGTCGTCCTCGCCCAGGTCCTGGTGGAAGGAGAGCGCCTTGAGGTGCTCCAGCACCACGCCCCCGTGGCCGTGCACGATCGGCTTGGGCAGCCCGGTGGTGCCGGAGGAGTAGACGATCCAGAGCGGATGGCCGAACGGCACCGGCTCGAAGTCCAGCGGCCCGGCCGAAGCCCGCAGGTCCGTCCAGCTCAGGATGCGGTCGCCCGAGGACGGCGAGCCGTCACCGCCCGGCGTCTCCCCCGCCGGCGTGCCGGCGGCGTCCCGCGTGTCAGCGACGTCCGAGGCGGATATCCGCACCTGCGCGACCAGGGTCGGCAGCTTGGCGGCGATGTCGCGGACCACCTCCGCGCGGTCGAACCGTTTGCCGTTGTAGTCATAGCCGTCCACCGCGATGAGCACCTTCGGCTCGATCTGGGTGAAGCGGTCGATCACGCTGGGCGCGCCGAAGTCCGGGGAGCAGGAGGACCAGATGGCGCCCAGGGAGGCGGTGGCGAGGAAGGCGATCAGCGCCTCGGGCACGTTCGGCGCGTACGCGGCGACCCGGTCTCCCCTGCCGACGCCCAGCCCGGCCAGGCCCGCGCGGACCCGCGCGACCTCCCCGGCCAGCTCTCCGAAGGTGAGCGTCCGCCGCCCGCCGGCCTCGTCGCGGGAGACCACCGCGAGCCGGTCGGGGTCGGAGGCGGCCCGGCGCAGCGCGTTGGCCGCGTAATTCAGCGTCGATCCGGTGAACCATTCGACGCCGGGCATCGTCCCAGATATGACGGGCCCGTCACCACGCTCACCCACGACGCCGAAGTAGTCCCAGAGCGATGTCCAGAACTCGGCCGGGGCATCCACCGACCACTGCCACAGAGCCTGATAGTCACCGGACCTGCCGAGCCACTCCGTGTAACGCGTGACCTTGGCGTTCCTCACGATCTCCGGGGTGGGTTCCCAGAGCAGCGCACCTTCCTCAACCATGGCCCCATCCTCTCGGCGACCCGCCGGAATGTCATCCCCGGGGGGCACACAGCCTTGGCTCACACGGTGTGGTTCAGCCACGTAGCTGCTCGATGGCCGCCCGAGCCGAGGTGCCGATCACCGCGTCGGCGCGGGGCTGGTTCTGTGCCGTGCCGTACGACCGGGTGAAGACGGCGACCGCGTAGCGACCGCCGTCGGGATACTCCACCACGCCGACCTCGTTGCGCACCGTGGGGGGCAGCGTGCCGGTCTTGCCGCTGACCGCGATGTCGTCGTAGGGGAATCCGGAGGAGAGCCTGTGCGGCCAGACCTGGAGACCGAGCAACCTGCGCATCACGGCGCACGACTCCGCCGAGGCCGCCTCGTCGCGCCAGATCCCGCTGAGCAGCCTGGTCATGTCGCGCGGGGTGCTCCGGTTGGTGCGAGCCGGGTCGAACGCCCGGAGCCGGTCGATCATGGCGGGTTCGGTCGGCAGGTCCTTCTGCTCCGTGTCTTCGACGATGCTCAGGTACAGGTCGCGGCAGTCGTGCTCGACCCATGTGCCGTTCAGGCCGAACGAGACGAGCATGGTGTTGATCGCCGACAGCCCGACCCTGCCGATCAGGGTGTCGGCGGCGGTGTTGTCGCTCACCGCCATCATCAGATAGGCCAGGTCGCGCAGGGAGATCGTCACGTCGTCGGTCATCGCCGACACTCCGGTGGGCCCGGGAGTGTGGCGGTCCGCCATGACCGTGACCCGCTCGGCCAGGTCCAGCCGGCCCTCGTCCGCCTGCCGGAAGAGCTCCACCAGCAGCGCCACTTTGAAGACCGAGGCGGTGACCACCGGCTCGTCGGCGCCGTGGACGACCTCGGCCCCGGTGTCGATGTCCACCGCGTGCAGGAACCCGATCACCCCGGCCGCGCGGAACAGGCCTCCGAGGTCGGTCATGCGAGGAATCCAGAGGCGGGTCTGGCCCGAACCTGCCGTGGCGGCACCGCGCCGTCGTCCGTCATCCCGGCGTTCTCCTTCAGCACTTGTACGGCCACCGCTCCGAAGGCTACGGCAGCCTCTCCGGCCTCCCCCCGCCAGACGGTGGAGATCCGCCAGGCCAGCGGGTTCCCCAGAAGCGGTCTCCACCGCAGCCCGGGCAGCCTCACCTGGGGCCCGAAGGCGACGGCCGCACCGGCCAGGACCAGCCCGAGGGTCTGCGCCTCGTGCACCTCCTCCGGGACGAACCCGTAGCGGCGGCACTCGGTGAGCGTCTCCTCGTGCAGGCCGGGCTCCCGGGGGAAGAGCACGAGCTGCCGCCCGGCCAGGTCTGCCAGGTGCACCGTCGACAGCTCCGCGAGCGGGTCGGTCTCGGCCAGCACCACGCCGGGACGCTGGACGAGCATCGGGCCGAAGCTCAGCCCGGGGGCGATCACCGGGTGACGGACCAGGCCGACGTCCAGGGCGCCGTCGGTGAGCGCGGCGACCTGGTCGGCGCTCCACATCTCGGCGGGTGCCGGCCGTACCTCGGGCATGTGCTCCCGGAAACCGGCGATCAGCGCCGCGATCACCGAGGATCCCAGGTCGGGTGGGACGCCCACGCGCAGCACCGCGTTCTCCCCGCGCCCGGCCAGGTCGCGCAGCCGGTCCACGCGGGCGACGATCTCGCGGGCCTCGGCCAGCAGCAGCCGTCCCGGCTCGGTCAGCCGGACCTGACGGCTGGAGCGGTCGAACAGCCGTACGCCGAGCTCCTCCTCCAGCCGCCGGATGCGCTGGCTGAGCGGGGGCTGGGCCATGCCGAGCCGGATCGCCGCGTTGCCGAAATGCAGCTCTTCGGCGACGACCGTGAAATAGCGCAGGTGTCGCACGAGGTCCATAACCAGCAACTATATCGATTTTCGTATCGTACTGGTTTGTATATCAATATTGGACATAAAGAACACGCCTCTGGTCTCCTCTCTCCCCTGAAGCAAGGGGGATTGGTTCATGAGGGTGAAGTACCTGGCGGCCGTGCTCGTGCCGGTCGCCGTGATCGGCGGGGGCGTCTGGATGCTGCGCACCCAGGGGTCGCCCGAGGAGACCGCCAGGGAGTTCCTGGCCGCCTGGGCCAGGCAGGACTACCCGGCGATGCGGGCGCTCACGGTCGAGCCTCCGGACGACTTCGACGGCTGGTACAAGCGGTTCCGGGCCGATCTGAAACTGTCCGGAGCCCGTTTCGAGGTCACCGGGAGCAAGGAGCCGGAGTCCGAGGTCGGCTTCCACGCCACCCTGGACGGGCCGGTGAACTGGGCCTACAACGGATCGCTGGAACTGGTCGAGCACGAGCGCGCCTGGCGGGTGAAGTGGAGCCCGGCGGCCATCCACCCCCAGCTCAAATCGGGCCTGCGGGTCAAGGCCGTGCTGGTCCCGGCCGAACAGGCGCCGATCCTCGCCGCCGACGGCACCCGGATCGACACCGGCTCCGCGCCCGGCTCGGTGCAGCAACTCGTCGAAGGCCTCAAGGAGAAGTACGGCTCCCGCCTCACCGGAACCTCCTCGGCGCGGGTGGACCTGGTCAAGGGACAGGACAAGCTCGCCACCCTCGCCACCGCCGGCGCGAGGCGGGGCCGGGAACTGCGCACGACGATCGACCTGCGCGTTCACCGCGCCGCGGCCTCGGCCCTGGAGACGGTGGACAAACCCGCCTCGCTGGTCGCGCTCCGGCCCTCGACCGGCGAGATCCTGGCCGTGGTCAACAAGCCCGGCGGGTTCAACCGGGCGCTGCTCGGCCACTATCCTCCCGGCTCCACCTTCAAGGTGGTCACCGCGTCGGCCCTGGTCGCCGACGGCATGACCGCCGGTGAACGCGTCACCTGCCCGGCCGAGCAGAACATCGGCGGTTTCCCGTTCCACAACGCCGGGTTCAAGGACTACGGCGCGATCCCGCTCCGCGAGGCCTTCGCGCACTCGTGCAACACCACGTTCGGGCAGCTCAGCGTGGGCCGGCTGGGCGGAAAGCGGCTGGCCTCGGTGGCCGCGAGCTTCGGGTTCGAGGGACCGGTGGAGCCCGGCGTGCCCGCCGTACGGGCACGGTTCCCCACCCCGAAGGACGACACCGACCTGGCGTCGGCCTCGATCGGGCAGGGCCGCGTCCTGACGAGCCCGCTGAACATGGCCACCGTCGCCGCGGCGATCGCCGACGGCTCCTGGCGCCCGCCCCGGCTGGTGGACGCGAGCCTGCTGCCGGCGGCGCAACCGAGGAAGCTGGAGCCCGCGGTGGTGAGCGCGCTGCGCACGCTGATGCCCGCGGTGGTGGTGGAGGGCACGGCGAGCGCCGTCTCCTTCCCCTCCGGTACGGCGGGCAAGACCGGAACCGCCGAGTTCGGCTCGGGCAAGGAACCCCCCTCGCACTCCTGGTTCATCGGCTACCGGGGTGACCTGGCGTTCTCGGTGATCGTGGAGGGCGGCGGGGCGGGCTCCACGGTGGCCGCACCCGTCGCCGGCCGGTTCCTCGCGAACCTCGAGAGGTCCTGAGGCGGGGGTTTCCCGGCCTCAGGAGGGCCCGGAAACGTGGCGAGCCGGGGAGGTGAGCCCGGTCACGGCGGCGACGACCTCCGACGGGTCGGACAGGTCGGGAAGGACCACGTCGGCGCCCGCCTCGTGAAGCTCGGCCGGGAGAGAGCGCCCGGTGGCGACCGCGATCATCGCGACCCCGGCGATCTTGGCGGCCTGGACGTCTCTGGCCGAGTCACCGATCAGCACGGTGTTGCCCCCGTCGAAGGTCGCGCCGTACTTCTGCCTGGCCCTGCCCTGTGCGACCTGGAGCAGGGTCGCCTTGGGGTAGACCTCCTCGCCGTATCCGCCGACCTCGAAGTCCACGTGGCGGTCCAGGCCGAAGGCCGTCAGCTTGTGCACGGCGTTGCTCTTGATCGTGCCGGTGAGCACCGACTGGACCACGCCGTCCAGCTTCGCCACGGCCTTCAGCGTGTCCTTCGCCCCGGCCATCATCCGGCCCTCCTTCGCCAGGCGCCTGCGCCGGGCGTGGAAGGCCTCGGCCAGCGCGTCCAGGAACTTCGGGAGGTGGGCGTCTTCGGCGACGATCCCGTTGATGGCGAGCATCTCGAAGACGATCTCCGAGTCCGGGCGGCCGTTGGGCTGGGTCAGCTTGACCAAGGGCCGCCCGGTGACCTGCCGAAAAGCTTCGGCGTACGCGTCACGGGCGACGATGGACACGTCGACGAGCGTGAGGTCGACGTTCCAGAGAACGAGACGGCTAATCGTGGCCTCCCGAAATGGGTACGGATGCCCAGAGTACGGCTACCGCCGTACCCGGACCGCCGCCAATGCCGAACCGTTTCAGGCGTAATCGATGGCGTTCGCGAGAGTGTCCACAACCGGGACGCCCAACGCCTCCAGATCCACCCGGCTGGTCACGCCACCGGTGTAGAGCACGGCCCGTGCGCCCACATGCTGGGCGGCGTGCGCGTCGTCGACACTGTCACCGATCACGAGCACGTCGGCCGGGTCCACCCCGAGCGCCGCGAGATGCGTCACCATCGAGTCGGCCTTGTGCCCGCCGGAGCCGCCGCGGAGCCCGTCCACCCGGGTGAAGTAGCGGTCGATGCCGAACTCGGCGACCGTGGGCACCAGCCGCTCGTGCGTCCACATGGACAGCAGCGACTGCCTGCCGCCTGCCGCCTGCCAGCTCTCCAGAGTGGAGACCGCGTCCTGCGTGAGGCCGCACTCCAGCATCAGCCGGTGATAGTTCTCGTGGAAGCCGAGGTCCAGTTTCTCCCACTCGCCCTCGAAGAGGGAACGGCCGAGCATGCGCTCGTAGGCCGCCCAGATCGGGCGCGTGTAGACCGCCCGGAAGCCGTCGACGTCATAGGAGCCCAGCCCGTAGGGCTCGAACACCACGTTCGTCGCCGCGACCACGGCGTCGATGTCATGGAAGAGCGTGCCGTTCCAGTCCCAAACAATGTGTCTCATATCGCCTCCCAGGGTAGCCAGGCCCGCGCCGGCGCGAACACCGCGGCCAGGCGAGGCACGAGCACCGCGACGGGGCGAGCGGGCACCGTGACATGGCGAACGGCGGGGCGAACGGCGGGGACCGGCACGGCGAACGGCGGGGACCGGCCGAGGCCGTTCCCCGGTCATCCCCTACGCGTTCCCATGTGCCGGGGCCTTTCCCGGAGTGCTCAGCCGACCAGGTCGGGTATCTCCTGTGTGGCGTACCACAGAAGCTCGTTGGCCTCGGCTCCGTCCACGACGAACTGGGCGTCGTCGTCACCGCGGTCGGCCGCGGGCAGCGCGGCGATCGCGGCCTCGACGTCCTCCATCGCGGACGGGTCGTCCACGTGAACCGCGGCGATCTTCGCCAGCGGAACCGCCGCGGCGAGCCGTACCCGCGCACGCTCCTCCAGCTTCGCGCCCATGCTCACGCTGTCGTCCGGCACCTCGGCGGCGATCACCACCCGGCGCGCGGGCACCTTCACTCCGTCGGCGCGGTCGGCGGTCAGCATTCGCAGTGACGCCCTGGCCGCCTCGGTCAGGGCGACGTATTCCAGTTCCTCGGTGTCACCCGAGACATACCACTCGATCAACGCGGGGGTGACCGCGTAGCCGGTCAGCGGGGCCGGGCCGAGCTCCTTCGCGGCGGCCACACGAGCCAGCCCCGGGAGCGTGCACGGCAGGTAGACGCGCATCCATGCCTCGATCTATTGCTCCGACACCGGCGCCGGTTCGACGCCGATCATCCATCGAGTGTGCCAGTCCCGGCGACCGGGTCGCGAGATCCGGCGCACCGGGCGTGCGTTCGGGCGCGGAGGGACACGGGAGGTCGGACGACTCCGGCGAGCACGGCCTCAGCGCAGTGGCACGTTGAAGAGCACCTCCAGCTCGATGATGGTCAGCTCGGGCTCCCGATGGTGAAGGCCGACGATGCCGAGCGCGCGGGCGGCCGTGATGTTGGCCTCGATGTCGTCGACGAAGACGCACTCCTGCCCGGTCAGGCCGACCTTGCCGAGCGCGTGCTCGAAAATCCTCGGCTCGGGTTTGCGCATGCCGACCTCCCCCGAGATGACGATCTCGTCGAAGACCTCCTCCCAGCCCTCGCGGGGATAGTCGTTGGCCCACGAGTTGGAGAGCAGGCAGGTCCGCAACCCGGCGGCGCGGGCTTGGCGAAGCATGTCGTACATCGGCTCGACCCGCCGGAAACCGGCGAACATCCTGGCGAGCAGTCCTTCGGCGAGTGGCGGCACACCGTCCGTCGTGATCAGCCTGGCGGCCAGGTCCCGCTCGAAGTCCAGCCCCGAGATCTCACCCCGCTCCAGTGCGTGGATGGTGTTCTCACCGCTCTCCGAGCCCTCGTAGGCGTGCAGAATCAGCTCACGCATGACGTCCCGGTAGTGGTCGGCGTCGATCCGGTCGGCGACGATCCACTCCGCGATCGCCTCGGACAGGTTGGTGGTGAGCACGCCGCCCCAGTCGATCAGCACGCCCTTGAGCATCTCGCCTCCTTGTTGGAACCCGCTCCAGGAGCTCCAGGTTAGGCATAGCCGATGGGCGACCCGGCAGAGGTGGTGCCGAACCGGCGACGGAATCGGGTCGTGGGTGAGCCCCGCCCAATCGAAGGATTCTGCCTGAATGTCCGATTCTAGGGTTAAGTCGAGTTTCGCGGCTTTGGTTCGAGGAACGTTATGAGAATGGCCCCATGGCCACAAAACCGCACGTAGGAGGCATCGTCCACCTCTTGTGGATCTCCAATTGAACCGATTCCTCGACTCTTGTGAGGAGGGGCCATGACGACTGTAAGTGAAATGGTTCCCCGGCCGCGTGCCCATACGCCGTCGCGGTCCACCGCGACCACCGCACGCAAGCCCGCGGCACGGAGTTCAGCGAAGCCGAAGCCCGCCAAGCAGGAGCCAACAGGGCAGAAGCGCGGCGGCCGTTCCCTCACGCTGAACCTGCCGATGATGACGCTGAAGCTCAAGCCTCCGCGTGTCCCGCGCGTTCGCCTGCCGCGCGTCAGCCGGCAGGAAGCGGGCCAGGCCGTCGACGTCGCCCGGTCGTTCCTGCCGGCGCCGGAGCGCCTGGTCTACTACGGAGGGCTTGGCGCCCTCGCGGCGATAGGGCTGATCGAATGGCCTGTCGCCGCGGCCATCGGAGTCGGAACGGTGATCGCCCAGCGTGCTCGTGGGGAAAGCCGGCGCATGATGCCCGCTCTCCGGGCGGGGAGCACTTCTCCTCCAGCCCGCACCACCAGCGGCCGAACCCCAAGAACCACCACCACCCCGCCCCGGGCCAGCACGGCCCGGACACGCAACACCGCAACCCGAACAGGCACCACCACAACACCGACCCGCACCACCACCGCCCGGACACGCAACACCGCAACCCGGGCACGCAGCACCGCAACACCGACCCGCACCACCGCCACCCGGACACGCAGCACCGCAACACCGACCCGCACCACCGCCACCCGGGCACGCAGCACCACTGCCAAGACGGGAACCACCACCGCTCGGACAGGAACCACCGCAACACGGTCAAGAAGCACCACTTCCCGGGCGGGAACCACCACCGCCACACGGGCAGGAACCACCCGGGCACGCAGCACCGCCACCCGAGCAGGAACCGCCGCCACCCGAGCACGCACCACCAAGGCGGGAACCGCCATCGCCCGGACAGGAACCACCGCAACCCCGACCCGAAGCACCACCACCCGGGCACGCACCACCAAGGCGGGAACCGCCACCGCTCGGACAGGAACCACCGCAACCCCGACCCGAAGCACCACCACCCGGGCACGCAGCACCGCCACCCGGACAGGGAGCACCGCCGCCCGGACAGGGAGCACCGCCACCCGGACACGCAGCACCACCTCCCGGGCGGGAAGTTCCTCGACCCGCAAGACCGCGTCCGCGAGCGCTTCCAAGTGAGCGCAGCGGCGCAATGATGCGGCCGATCAGGCCATGTGTCACCACGGCCTGGTCGGCCTGAGTGTTTTCTTCGCTGGAGAACCGAATGTTCCTGTCTCGTGTGCTCACGCTTTCCACCGAGGCGCTGTGGGGCGTCATGCCCGACGCGATCCGAAGCACCTTGCCGCGTCCTCGCGGGAGACGGGCCTGTCCCGGTGGATTCCATATCGAGTTGCGCAGGATCGGCGGTCCGGGCACCAAACGGCTGGCGCAGCGGCTCGAAGTGCTGTTGCTCGCGTTGGAAGGCGTTGAGCGGGCGGAGGTCAACGGCGCCCTCGGCTCCATCTTCGTGGGCGGCGACGTCGACTCGGTCGACGTGGAACTGCTGATGTCGATTGTCGACGAACTCGACGCCGAGCCGGACACCGAACAGGAGCAGCCCACGGGGTCGACGGTGTCCACCTTGCTGGAGCAGCACACGCGTGCCGGCATCCGGCTCGGCGCGAGCCTGGTCGGGGCCGGTCTGGCGCTCGCCGGGCGTGTGGTCCACGCGCCGCCGCTCTCCCCCGCCCTCCCCACCTTGCTGCATCTGGCCGAGGCCACTCCGGAAATCCGCACCGGGCTGGAACGACGCCTTGGCCAGTCCGCCACCGGCGGCCTGTTCACAACGGCGAACATCATCGCCCACACGCTCGCGCTGCGCCCGCTCGGGCTGCTCGTCCAGTCGGCCTCCGCCGCAGGCCGCTACGTGGAGGCGCGTAACGCGCAGCAGGCCTGGAAGGCGCACGAGCATGAGCTGGCGTCCAGGGCAGGGGCCTACCGGCACGTCCGGATGGCGAAGAGACCACGTCCGACTCCCCTGGCGCACAGTCCCGTGGAACGATTCGAGCGGATCGTGGGCCCGGTGGCGGTGGGTGCCTCCGGGCTGACACGCGTCGTGAGCAACAGCCCGGAGCGGGGGCTCGCCATGCTGGTCGCGACGACGCCCAAGGCGGCGAAGGTGGGTCGCGAAGCCTTCGCCAGTTCGGTCGGGCGCGCCCTGGCAAAACGCGGCACGATCGTTCTCAACGGCAACGCCCTGCGCCGCATGGACGGCATCGACAGGGTCGTTCTCGACGCCGCGCTGCTCACTACAGGTTCCTGGGCGATCGACCGCGTCGTCCCCCTTGCCGACGGCGTGGACACCGGCGAGCTGCACGCGCGGCTCTACACCTTGCTCGACTTCACCGACCCGGCCTCCCGGCGGGAACGCGACACGTGGGCGGCCGAACCGCTGGCGGACCCGGCCGGGCTCGTCCCGGCGGATGCGCCGGAGTGGACCGCCCGGGGACTTCGGGCCGTCGTCGTGACGAGGGACGGCGACCCCGTCGCCCTGGTCGGCCTGGCACCGGAGGTCCATCCTCTGGCGGATGCCCTTGTCGCCGCGGCCGGGGGTGGATGCACCGTGGTGCTGGCGGGAGGTGACCGGGGGCTGGGCCGGCGGCTCGGCATCGACGAGACCGTGCCAGGCGGTTCCCGGCTGACCGCGTCGGTCCGCGCGCTCCAGGCCGACGGTCACGGCGTCGCCGTGGTGTCCAGGCGCTCCATGGCCGCGCTCGCCCAGGCCGATCTGGGCATCGGCGTGTTGAACCGGTCAGGCCGCCTGCCCTGGGACGCGGACGTGCTCAGCGAGCTCGACGGGGTCCACCTGCTTCTGAGCTGCCTGGGACCGGCGAGGAGAACGAGCGAGCAGTGCGTATGGCTCAGCGCGGCGGGGGCGGCCGTCGGAGCCACGCTGATGGCCGTCGGCGCGCGGAAGACGTCGGTGCACAGAGCCGGCCTGGTGAGTGACGGTACGGCGCTGGCCGCGATCGCCGTCGGCGAGTGGGCGGCGCGAAACGTCGGGCGCGAAGCGGGCCCGATCCGGACCGACCGCACCCCCTGGCACGCCATGTCGGCCAAGGACGTCCTGTCGCGCCTGCATTCCTCACCCAGCGGCATCACCGAGGCGGAAGCCGTACGGCGGAGAGCCTCGTCGAGAGCCGGGGTCCCCGACGGCCCTGATTCGCTGCTGCGTACGTCCGTCGAGGAACTGGCCAATCCGCTCACCCCGGTACTCGCGACCGGGGCAGGCGTATCCGCCGTGGTCGGTTCGATCTCCGACTCGGTGCTGATAGCCACCGTCGTGATCGTCAACACGCTGATCGGAGGGGGACAGCGGTTCGCGGCCGACCGGGCGCTGCACCGCCTGACCGAGACGGTCGCGGTTCGCGCGCGGCTGTGTCGTCCCCAGGCGAGCGAGGAGACGACCGCCGACAGCCTCGTCCCGGGCGATGTCGTCGAACTGCGCGCGGGCGACGCCGTACCGGCCGACTGCCGGGTGCTCACGGCCATCGGCCTGGAGATCGACGAGGCCGGCCTGACCGGCGAATCCCTGCTCGTCGCCAAGTCACCGGCCCCCACCAGCGCCCCCGCCGTCGCCGACCGGAGCTCGATGGTCTACCAGGGCACGACGGTGGCGGCCGGTCATGGGCTCGCCGTGGTCGTCGCCGCCGGTGAGGAGACCGAATCGGCGCGGACCGCCAGGCTCAGCGTGGAGCGGCATCCACCGACCGGCGTGCAGTTGCGGCTGCGGGCGCTGACCCGGCGCGTTCTTCCGGTCGCGATCGGCTCCGGTCTCGTCCTGATGGCCGTCGATCTGCTCCGCGGCAGGTCGCTGCCGGAGGCGCTCGCCCCCGCGGTGAGCCTCGCCGTCGCCGCCGTGCCCGAAGGACTGCCTTTCATCGCCTCGGTCGCGGAGCTCGCCGCCGCGCGGCGGCTGTCGGCTCACAGCACCCTGGTGCCCAACCCCTCCACGATCGAGGCCCTCGGCCGGGTCAACGTGCTCTGCTTCGACAAGACGGGAACGCTGACCGAGGGTCGCATCAGCCTGAGATGCGTTTCGGACGGGCGCGCCGAATCGCCTGTCGAGGAGTTGACGCCCGAGCTGAGGCGGATCGTAGCCGCCGCACTGCGCGCCAGCCCGCGGCACGACGACGGGCAGCCCGCCCCTCATCCCACCGACCGCGCCGTGATGAACGGAGCCCGACGGCTGCGCGTGACGCCCGAGGAGGGGCGGGAAGTCTGGCAGCGGATCGACGAGCTTCCCTTCGAGCCGGGGCGCGGCTACCACGCCGTGCTCGGCCAGGACGGCTCGGGGCACCTGCTGAGCGTCAAGGGCGCCCCGGAGGTCGTGTTCTCCCGTTGCGCGAACCTGCTCCGCGACCACCAGGTCGTCCCTCTTGACGACGCCTTCAAGGCGGAGCTCGAAAAGGAGGTCGACAGGCTCGCCCTGCAGGGTTACCGGGTGCTCGCGGTGGCCGAACGTCCCGCCTCCGACCGTCGTGACCTCGACGAGTCCCGCATCGGAGGACTGACCTTCCTGGGCTTCCTCTGCCTGGCCGACCCCGTCCGGCCCACGGCGGCCGAGAGCGTCGGGCGCCTGATGCGGTCGGGCGTCCGGATCGTCATGATCACGGGTGATCACCCGAGCACCGCCGAGGCGATCGCCGCCGAGCTCAACGCGCTGAACGGCGCGCGGATCATGACCGGTCCGGAACTCGACGAACTCGACGACGACACCCTGATCGAGGCGCTCCCCGACGTGGCGGTCTTCGCCCGGACCACTCCGGCGCACAAAGTCCGGATCGTCAGCTGCCTGCGCCGGTCCGGCAAGGTCGTGGCGGTCACCGGTGACGGCGCCAACGACGCCCCCGCGATCCGCACCGCCGACGTGGGAATCGCCCTCGGATCCCGGGCCACCGCGGCGGCCCGGACCGCCGCCGACGTCGTGGTGACCGACGATCGCATCGAGACGATCGTCGATGCGATCATCGAGGGCAGGGCGATGTGGAGCTCGGTCCGCGACGCCCTGAGCATTCTGCTCGGCGGCAACATCGGCGAGATCGTCTTCGCGATCGGGTCCAGCCTGGTCACCGGCAGGAACGTGCTGAACGCCCGCCAGCTGCTGCTGGTCAACCTGCTCACCGACATGCTGCCGGCGATGGCGGTGGCCGTCCGGCCCCCGGCGGCGTCCAGCCCGGAGAAACTGCTCGCCGAGGGCCCGGAGGCCTCGCTGGGAGCCTCCCTGACCCGCGACATCTACCTGCGCGCCGTCACCACGGCGACCGCGGCCGGCGTGGCCTGGTCCATCGGGCGGATGACCGGAACCCGGGGACGGGCGGACACGATCGGGCTGGTCGCGCTGGTGTCGGCGCAGCTGTGCCAGACTCTGGCCCTGGGCAGCCGGGATCGTGTGGTCGTGCTGGCCTCGCTCGCGTCTCTCGCCGCTCTGGGCCTGGCCGTCTCGCTCCCGGGCCTGTCCCGGTTCTTCGGCTGCCGCCCGCTCGGGCCCGTGGGATGGAGCATCGCCCTCGGAAGCGCCGTCGTCACCACGCTTCTCGGAGCGGCGGTCCAGGCGTCGATGCGCGAGATGTCATCGAGTGTTCACTGAACGGCAATCTTCAAGGTCCGTTTTGTGTAACTTCATCCTGGAATATCCTATAGAAAGGTATTTTTTCCTATGTGAGGTTGCTATGTCCGGTTTCCTGGCCTCGGTCCTCGCCAAGGCGCTCATCTTTCTGATCGAGGCGCTCGTCATGCGCATCGTCGAATCCCTCATCCTCGCGATGACCCGGCGCGGCGGCCTCCAGCCCGCCTAGGGTCAGCGAGCCCGGTCGGCGATGAGCTTGGCGACCTGGCGGTGCTCGGCCGAGCGCAGCACCCGCTCGGCCTCGGCCGGATCGGCGACCGGAACCTTCTCCAGCAGCCCCCGGGCGGCCTTCAGCTTCAGCAGCCGCCGGACGGACTGGTCGAGCCGCTCGGCGGAGATCTTCCCGGTCTTCACCGCGTCCAGCACCGCCTGGTGGGCCTTGCGATAGTCCGGCGGCATCAGCAGCAGGTCCGCCCCGGCCTGGACGGCCCGCACGGCCACCTGCCCGTCGCCGTATTTCTCACGCACCCCCGCCATGTTCAGCGCGTCGGTCGAGACGACCCCGTCGAAACCGAGCTTCTCGCGGAGGAGCCCGGTCAGGATCGGCTTGGAGAGCGTCGCCGGATCACCGGACGGATCCAGCTTGGGCATGACCACGTGAGCGCTCATGATCGCGTCGACGTTCTTGTCTATGGCGGCGGCGAAGGGCGGCGCGTCGAGCTTGTACCACTGTGACAGGGAGTGCTGGATCACCGGCAGCCCGGTGTGGCTGTCCACGCTGGTGTCGCCGTGGCCGGGGAAGTGCTTGGCCGTGGCGGCGATCCCGGCGTCGTGGAAGCCGCGGACCGCGGCGGCGACCATCGGCGCGACCTTCTTCGGGTCCGAGCCGTAGGCGCGGGGGCCGATCACCGGGTTGCGGGGGTTGATGTTCACGTCGGCGACCGGGGCGAAGTCGAGGTTGACGCCCAGGGCGCGCAGCTCGGTGCCCGTCACCTCGGCCGACCTGCGCGCCAGCGAGGGATCGCCGGTCGAGCCGATGACCGAGGCTCCGGGCATCTCGGTGACCAGCGGGGCGAGGCGGGAGATCCTGCCGTTCTCCTGGTCGGCGCCGATCAGCAGCGGGATCTTCGGCGACGCCTTCTGCAACCCGTTGGTCAGCGCCACGACCTGCCGGACGTTCTTGATGTTGCCCGCCCAGGGAAACAGGATCACCCCGCCCGGCCGGTATCTCTCGATTATCTTCGCCGGGGCGCCCACGCCGAATCGCGCCTGGTTCTCCCCGGAGACCGTGTTCGCCGCCGAGCCGTACAGCACCGGCATGAACAGCTGCCCGACCTTCTCCTCCACGCTCATCCGCGCGAGCGCGGCCTCCACCGCGGAAGACTTCGACGTCTGCGGCGGCGCGGGCGTCGAAGGTGCCGCGGGCGCCGCCGGGGCGGCACTCACGGAGGTGTCGTTCGCCCGGCTCGCGGCGGGCTTGACGGGCTCGGCCGCCCCCGGGGCGGCGCACCCGGCCACCACGGTCGCGATCACTGCAAAACCAGTCGTACGAATGGACCCAAGCATGGGCTCCACGCTATCCGCGCGAGCGACCGGGCGCGCCCAACCTGACCACTTGCGCCGGTTGCCGGATTTCTCCGCTATGAGACCGAACCGGGGACGGCGTGCGGGAAAGCACCTCGGCCGAGGACCTGGTGACGGGTACGGCCCGCGTGACGCGAGCCGTACGGTCCCGTCAGAGAGCCAGCTGGGCCAGCCCCGGCAGATACGAACGGGCCGCGGAGCGCGCCTCCTGAGGGGACGTGGCGGCCCGGGCGGCCTGCGCGGCGAGCAGGCACTGCTCCAGGGTGTGACGTGCCAGCGCCGCCCGTACGGCCGGCAGCGCGGGGGCGGCCATCGACAACGAGCTGACACCGAGCCCGACCAGCACGCATGCGAGGACCGGGTCCCCCGCGGCCTCCCCGCAGACCCCGCACGCCTTGCCGCGCTCGACGGCCCCGTTCACGGCCATGATGATCAGATCGAGCAGTGCGGGCTGCCAGGCGTCCTGCAACGCGGTCAGCGTGCCCACCTGGCGGTCGGCGGCGAAGGTGTACTGGGCCAGGTCGTTGGTGCCGATCGAGAAGAAGTCCGCCTCCTCGGCGAGGTCGGAGGCGCGCACGGCCGCCGACGGGACTTCGATCATCACGCCTCCGGACGGCAGCCCCGCGTCCTTGCAGGCGGCCGCGAACCAGGCGGCCTCCTCCGCGGTGGCCACCATCGGGGCCATCACCTGGAGCTTGGCCGATGATCGGGCCGCGGCCCGCGCCAGGGCACCGAGCTGCGCGTTCATGATCTCCGGGTGTGTCCTGAAGAGCCGGAGCCCGCGCTCTCCCAGGGCCGGGTTCGGCTCGTTCCCCTGAGGGGGCAGGAACGCCAGCGGCTTGTCCGCCCCGGCGTCGAGTGTCCGAACGACCACCCGGCCGCCGGGGAAGGCGTTCAGCACCTCCAGGTAGGCGGCCTCCTGCTCCTGCTCGTCGGGCGCCGTCGTCCGTCCCAGGAAGAGGAACTCGGTCCGGTAGAGCCCGACGCCCTCCGCTCCGTACTCCAGCGCGGTGTCCACGTCACGCGGCCCGCCGATGTTGGCCAGCAGCGGCACGGCGTGCCCGTCGGCGGTCATCCCGGGCCCGGTGGCGGCCGCGAGCACGGCCGCCCTGGCCGCGGCGGCGTTCCTCGCCGTCGTGACCTCCGCGTCCGACGGCGCGAGCCGTACGAGACCGGAGGCCCCGTCCACCAGCACCGGCGTGCCCGGGGCGATCGAGATCGCCCCGGGACAGGCCACGACGGCCGGGACGCCCATCGCCCGGGCCAGGATCGCGGTGTGGCTGGTCGGCCCGCCCTGCTCGGTGACGAAGGCGGCCACCACGTCCTTGGACAGCAGCGCGGTGTCGGCGGGCGCCAGGTCACGGGCGATGAGCACGTACGGCTGCGCCGCGCGGGACGGCAGGCCCGGCATCGGCACGCCTTCGAGCACGGCGACGGCCCGGTCCCTGACGTCGTCCAGGTCGGCGGCGCGCTCGCCCAGATATCCTCCGGCCTCGACGAGCATCTCGCGATATCCGCCGAACGCCTCGTAGACCGCGCGGGCGGCGGTCTTCCCCGCGTCGATCAGCTCGGCCACCCCGACGGCCAGGCCGGGGTCACGCGCCATCAACGCCTGGGCGTTCAGGATCGCCTGGGCCTCGCCGCCCGCCAGCGTCCCCCGCTCCTCCAGGTCGGCGGCGACCTGCTCCAGCGCCCGGTCGGCCCTGGCCCGCTCCGCCGCGGCGTCGTCCCGGCGGGTGACGTCCGCGGGCATCGGGACCTCGTGCGTGAGAACGTAGCCGGGCCCGAAGCCGATGCCCGGGCTCACGCCCACCCCCGTGAGCGCGCTCATGGCGCCGACGCGATTTGGGCGAGTTGATCCACGAGCTCGTCGGCGCCCTCGCCCTCGGCCGCGATGACCACGATGTCCCCCTGACGGACGTCGAGCGACAGGACCGCGAGGATGCTCTTGGCGTTCACCGGTTTGCCGTTCCCCTTGGCGACGGTGACGTCCAGCGGGGTCTTGGCCGCGGTCTGCACGAATGTCGCCGCGGGACGGGCGTGCAGGCCGACCTCGGCCTTGACGGTGACTTGGCGCTCGGCCACGTGTTCCTCCTGCGAGAGTCGGCCGGGCGGTCTAGACCGCCCGGCTCATTGTCTGGTCATAGGTGACCGGCCGGACGCGGCCGATCGTGGGAGACCCTGCGGGCCGTGGCCTCATGTCCACTGGAACAACTCGTCTCCCGCGCGCACGAGGCCCTCGGCGAGCGTGGTCACGGCCCCCTCGATCGCGTCCAGCGCCACGACCGGGCAGACGGGAGAACGCCCGCCCGCCTCGACCTCGGCGGGGTCCCAGGCCACCACGGGCTGTCCCGCGCTCACCCGATCCCCCTCGGACACCAGCAGCTCGAACCCCACCCCTTTGAGCTGCACGGTGTCGATGCCCAGGTGAACCAGAACTCCCCGGCCGTCGTCGTCGACGACGACGAACGCGTGCGGATGCAATTTGATGATCTTGCCCGCGATGGGTGAGACCGCCCGGCCCGGCGCCCTGTCGGGCTCGATCGCCATCCCCGGCCCGACCAGGCCCTCCGAGAACACCGGGTCGGGCACCGCCCCCAGACCCACGGCCGCCCCCGCGACCGGGGCCAGAACTGTGGTCATCACACCCCCTCGGCATGCCCCGCCCGCGAAGGCGGGGCCGTCCCCGCCTGCTCAGCCGATGATGTCCTCGATGTCGCTGGCGATCGTGTCGGCTTCGGGGCCCACGACCACCTGGACGATGTTGCCCGCGGCCATCACGCCGTGCACGCCTGCGGCCTTGAGCGCCGTCTGATCGACCTTGGAGGCGTCACGCACCTCGGTGCGGAGCCGGGTGATGCACGGTTCGATCTCAATGATGTTGTCCGCACCGCCGAGCCCCGCGATGATCGCATCAGCGCTGGCTGCCATGTCGCCCTCCAGTCGTCATCGGACCGCCCCCTGTCCAGGTCTGTGACCAGGCTAAACGATGCTCCGCGATCAGTCGGTCTGGGTCACCTTGTTGAGACCGCGCGGGGCGTCGGGGTCGATCCCCAGCCTGCGCGCGAGGGCCTCGGTCAGCAGCTGGCCGGGGACGATGAGACCGAGCGGGGCGACCCACTCCGGAAGGTCCGGGCCGTGCAGCGCCGCCGTGGAGACCGCGGAGAGCGCGGTGCCGCCGCCGACGGTGTAGGCCGCGGCGCCGGCGCCGGTGACCCGCTCGGCGAGTGCCACAGTGCCGGCCAGGGTCGGGCCTTCCCCGGCCGCGACCAGGATGGCCGGGGTGTCGCGGTCGACCACGGCGATCGGGCCGTGCAGCAGGTCGGCGTAGGACAGGCCCATGGCGTGCAGGTAGCACGCCTCCTTGAGCTTGAGCGCCAGCTCCAGAGCGGTGGAGAAGGCCAGGCCGCGGCCGGAGACCACGACACCCGGCTTGTCGGCCAGACCGTCGACGATCGCGTCCAGGTCGCCCGGGTCATCGATCAGCTTCTCCACCGCATCCGGCACCCGCCGCAGGTCGTCGGCGTTGACGTCGGCGCCCAGGCCGAGGCCGAGCACGGCCAGCGCGGCGAGCTGGGTGGTGTAGGTCTTGGTGGCCGGGACGGCCTTCTCCTCGCCCGCGAGCGTGCACAGGGCCAGGTCGGCGGCCTGGGCGAGAGGGCTCTGCTCGCCGCCGTTGGTGATCGCCAGAGTCCTGGCGCCGCAGTCCTTGGCCCAGGCGAGGGTCTCGACGATCTCCTCGGTCCGGCCGGACTGGGAGAGCGCGACGGCCAGCACGCCGTCGAGGTCCAGCCTGCGCCTGTAGGTGGTCGCGATCGAGGGCGCGGCGAGCGTGGACAGACGGCCCGTGTGCGCCTCAGCCAGATAACGGCCATAGACTGCGGCATTGTCGGAGGTGCCCCGGGCGATGAACAGCAGCTGACGGGTCTGGCTCGCCAGCCGCTCCACCTCCTCGACCCTGGGGAGGAGGGCGTCCAGTGTGGCCCGCAACGCAGCAGGCTGCTCGGCGATTTCGCTGCGCATCTTGGTCGTCATCACACGCTCACCCTTCGGTCGGGCTGATGAGATCGGGCCGTTATCGATCCGTCGCCGCACCGTACGTTGACACCCTTTTCCGGCCTGTGGTCTAGTCCGGACTAGACCAGTACGAACCATAACTCATCCACACATCTCAGATCGAGAGGGGAGGATCCCGTGGCCCAGATCGATCCGGACAGTCCAGTGCCGAAGTACTTCCAGCTTCGCGAGATCCTGCTCGACCTCATCGAGAACAACGAGCTGGCGATCGGCACGGCGATCCCGTCGGAACGCGAGCTCTGCCAGCGCTTCGGTCTGTCCCGCATGACCGTACGGCAGGCGGTCGACCACCTGGTCTCGGAGGGCAGGCTTCAGCGCGTCGCGGGCAAGGGCACGTTCGTGGCCCGCCCCAAGATCGAGATGTCCCTCCGGCTGACCTCGTTCAGCGACGAGATGCGCGCCCGGGGCATGGAGCCCGGCTCCCGCGACCTGGACCGCCGCGTGGTCAGGGCCAGCGCGCATCTCGCCAGGGAACTCGGCATCCACCCGGGAGACGAGGTCCACTTCATCGAACGGCTGCGCACCGCCGCCGGCGAGCCCATGTGCATCGAGCGAGCCCACATCCCGGTCTCCCTCGCGCCCGATCTCAACAGCTACGATCTGACGGGCCGCTCCCTCTACGCCCTGCTTGAGACCCGCTACGGCCTGGTTCTCGACGCGGGCGAGCTCACCATCGACGGCGGCATCGCCGACCCCGCCGACGCCGACCTGCTGAAACTGCCGCGCGGCGGAGCCGTTCTGCTGCTCCAGCGACGTTCCTTCGCCGGAGGCGTCTGCGCCGAGCTCGGGGTCTCCACCTACCGCGCCGATCGCTACCAGCTCCGCACGGCCCTGGAGATACCGGCCCGCCGCACCTGACCTCCTCCCCTCCCCCACCCTCTGGAGGAAAGTCCGATGAGTTCCACCTCAGCGGACGCGGGTCTGCCCGCCCCGTACCCATCCGGATCCGCCGTGATGAGCGTGCTCCGGCGCCCGGGATGCTCCTTCGCAGGCCTCCTACGTCCCCCGCGTGTCCACGACCGTGTATTCGCGACGACCAGTGGTACATACCAAGCATCCCCCCGCACGGCGTGGCACGCGGGGGGTCTGGGATGAGTACGGCAGCCGCAGAGCGCGGCCCATCGGCATGGTCGTCGGTCTTCGCCATCCTCCAGCGCATCGGGCGCTCGCTGATGATGCCGATCGCGGTGCTGCCCGCCGCCGGTCTGCTGCTCAGATTCGGTCAGGAGGATCTGCTCGGCCGGACGGACAACGCTTTTCTCGACCAGGTGGCCGCCATCTTCGCGGCCGCCGGTGGCGCCCTGTTCGACAACCTGCCGCTGCTGTTCGCGGTCGGCGTCGCCATCGGGTTCGCCCGCAAGGCCGACGGCTCCACCGCGCTGGCCGCGCTCGTCGGCTACCTGGTCTTCGACCGTGTTTCCAAGACCCTGTTCTTCGCCGCTCCACCGGTCTCCCAGGTCTACAAGAAGGTCGCGCTGAACGTCGTGGACCCCGAAGGGAACCCCGTTCCCGCGCTCAACCTCGGCGCGCAGAATCCCACCGGGGTCCTGGGCGGCATCGTCATCGGCATCACCGCCGCCCTGCTCTGGCAGCGCTACTACCGGATCAAGCTCCCCTCCTGGCTCGCCTTCTTCGGCGGCCGCCGGTTCGTCCCGATCATCACCGCCGTCGTCGCGCTGCTCCTCGGCGTGGTCTTCGGCCTGCTCTGGCAGCCGGTCGGCGAATGGCTGGCCGGCGTGGGCGACTGGCTGGCCCTCCACGGCACCCCGGGCGCCGGCGTTTACGGCGTGGCCAACCGCCTGCTCATCCCGGTAGGCCTGCACCACTTCCTGAACACGATCGTCTGGTTCACCCTCCCCGAGTGCGACGCCGGGGTCAACGGCGCGACCAGGAACGCCTCGGGCGACCTGAACTGCTACTTCGCGGGCCAGGACGGCGCCGGGATCTTCATGACCGGCTTCTTCCCGGTGATGATGTTCGGCCTGCTGGGTGCCGCCATCGCGATGTGGCGGGCGGCCCCGCCCGGCAGGCGCGCGACCGTCGGCGGCATCATGCTCTCGGCCGGCCTCACCTCCTTCGTCACCGGTATCACCGAGCCGATCGAGTTCGCCTTCATCTTCGTGGCGCCCGTGCTGTTCGTGGTGCACGCGGTCCTCACCGGGCTGTCGATGGCCCTGATGGCGGAGCTGGGGGCCCGCCTCGGGTTCACCTTCTCCGCGGGCGCCATCGACATGCTCCTCAACGCGGGCAAGTCCAACACCCACGGGATCGGACTGATCATCGTCTTCGGCCTGGTCTACTTCGTCGTCTACTACGCGCTGTTCACCGTCCTGATCAGGAAGCTGAACCTGGCCACCCCGGGCCGGGAGCCGGAGGAGGCCGACGCCGCACCGGGCACGACCACCGACCCGCTCGCTCCCTGAGCACCGTTTCGGCTGTCCGCCAAAGATCAACGACCCATGCCGGAAACCGCCTTTCCCCAGGTGGGAACCGATCCAGCATGAGGTCACCTTCTCCGCCTAGCCGGACGAAACGACGGTGATCGCGAGGAAGTTGGCGACCGACGTATCTGGACAGGGGACCGGAAACTCCTGGACATGTCAGTTCCGCCGACCACGATCGGAGTTGTCATGTCGCGCCCCCCACGACCGGTATCGCTCCCCCGGATCGCGCCGTCCCCCCGCACCGAACCGCCCTATGACGACGAACGCCCGCCCGGGGACATCCCGGCCGCCGCCCCGCCGTACGTCCAGGGGGCGCTCGCGCTCGACTACGAGCCTGAGCCGGTCGACTCCCGGGCCCACAGGCCGTTGGTCTGGGGACCGCCGGGCGCGATTCCCGACGGGCGGCGGCTGCGGGCTCTCTGCCAGGCCGTCGCCGAGATCCTGGCCGGCAGGCGACCGCCTTCGAGCGTCTCCTCCCACATGACCGGCCGGGCCCACGCCGAGCTGGTCAGAAGCGGAAAGATCATCAACTGCACGCGACCGCCGCTGGTCGGCACGCCTCACGTGTCCCAGCCCGAGGACGGAGTGGTGGAGATGTGCGTCCTGGTGCACTGCGGTGACCGGCCACGCGTCCTGGCGCTGAGACTGGAGCGCCAGGGGGTGCAGTGGCTGTGCACCGACTTCGAGGCGACGCCCTGACCGCCCGCCGTACCGCGTGAACCTGCCGTACCGCGTGAAAGCGAAGGGCCCGCACGGCGTGCGGGCCCTTCGATCAGCGATCAGGCTTCGGTGTGCTTGGGGTCACCGTGGCAGCGCTTGTACTTCTTGCCCGAACCGCAGGGGCACGGGGCGTTGCGCTCGACGTTGCCGTAGGCGTCGCGCTCCGCCTTGGTGCTGACCCGGGTGTGCTCGATCTCGCCGCTCTCGCCGGGCGCGGTGTATTCCAGCTCGGAGGGACGCTGCGGGCCGCGCAGGCCACGGGCGATGATCGAGCGGGCCTCGGCGATCGCCTCGTCCTCGGCCGCCTCGGCCTCTTCCACGATCGGGTTGGTCTGCACCTCGACTTCGAGGTTGAACAGGTAGCCGACCGACTCCTCCTTGATGCCGTCGAGCATCTGGGAGAACATGTCGAAGCCTTCGCGCTGGTATTCGATCAGCGGGTCGCGCTGAGCCATCGCGCGCAGGCCGATGCCCTCCTGGAGGTAGTCCATCTCGTAGAGGTGCTCGCGCCACTTGCGGTCGAGGACCGACAGGATGACCCGGCGCTCCAGCTCCCGCATGGTCTCCGAGCCGAGCTCCTCCTCGCGACGGTCGTAGGCGGCCATCGCGTCGGCCTTCACCTTCTCGTTGAGGATCTCGGCGGTGAGCTCCTCACGACCACCGACCTCCTCGACGATCCCGTCGACGGTGAGAGTGGTCGGGTAGAGCTGGCCGAGCGCCTTCCACAGCTTGTCGAGATCCCACTCCTCGGCGAAGCCCTCGGCGGTGGCGCCCGCGACGTAGTCGTCGATCACGTCGTTGATGAAGCCGCGGATCTGCTCGTGCAGGTCGGCGCCCTCCAGCACCTGGTGGCGCTCGGCGTAGATCACCTTGCGCTGCCGGTTCATGACCTCGTCGTACTTCAGAACGTTCTTACGGATCTCGAAGTTCTGCTGCTCGACCTGGTGCTGAGCGGAGGCGATGGCCTTGGAGACTATGCCCGACTCGATCGGGACATCGTCCGGGATGTTCAGCCGCGTCATGATCATCTCGACCCTGGCCGAGTTGAACAGGCGCATGAGGTCGTCCTCGAGCGAGAGGTAGAAACGCGACTCGCCCGGGTCGCCCTGACGGCCGGAACGGCCTCGCAGCTGGTTGTCGATGCGCCGCGACTCGTGCCGCTCGGTGCCCAGGACGTAGAGGCCGCCCAGCTCGGTGACCTCGTCGTGCTCGGACTTCACGGCCTCCCTGGCCTTCTCCAGCGCCTCGGCCCAGGCCTTTTCGTACTCCTCCGCGGTCTCGACCGGGTCGAGGCCGCGGTTGCGCAGCTCCGTGTCGGCACGGAAGTCGGGGTTGCCGCCGAGCATGATGTCGGTGCCTCGACCGGCCATGTTGGTGGCGACGGTGACGGCGTGCTTGCGGCCCGCCTCGGCGACGATCGCCGCCTCACGCGCGTGGTTCTTGGCGTTGAGGACCTCGTGCTTGACGCCCCTGCGCTTGAGCTCCTTGGACAGGCGCTCGGACTTCTCCACGCTCGTGGTGCCGACCAGGACCGGCTGGCCCTTCTCGTAGCGCTCCTTGATGTCCTCGACGCAGGCCATGAACTTGGCGTCCTCGGTCTTGTAGACCACGTCGGCCTGGTCCTTACGGATCATCGGCCGGTTCGTCGGGATCGGGACGACGCCCAGCTTGTAGGTCTGGTGGAACTCGTTGGCCTCGGTCGCCGCGGTGCCGGTCATGCCCGAGAGCTTGGAGTAGAGGCGGAAGTAGTTCTGCAGCGTGATCGTGGCGAGAGTCTGGTTCTCGTCCTTGATCTTCACGCCTTCCTTCGCCTCGATGGCCTGGTGCATGCCCTCGTTGTAGCGGCGGCCGTGCAGGACGCGGCCGGTGAACTCGTCGACGATCAGGACCTCACCGTCGACGACGATGTAGTCCTTGTCCTTCTTGTAGAGCTCCTTGGCCTTCAGCGCGTTGTTGAGGAAGCCGACCAGGTGGGTGTGCTCGGGCTTGTAGAGGTTGTCGATGCCGAGCCAGTCTTCGACCTTCTCCACGCCGGGCTCGAAGATGCCGACGGTGCGCTTCTTCTCGTCCACGACGTAGTCGCCGGTCTGCTCCTCGCCGTCCTTGCCCTCGGTGCCGCGGCGGAGCCTGGGGACGATCTTGGCGAACTCGGTGTACCACTTGCCGGACTGCTCGCCGGGGCCGGAGATGATCAGCGGTGTCCGGGCCTCGTCGATGAGGATCGAGTCGACCTCGTCGACGATGCCGAAGTTGTGGCCGCGCTGGACGCACTCCTCCAGCGACCAGGCCATGTTGTCGCGCAGATAGTCGAAGCCGAACTCGTTGTTCGTGCCGTAGGTGATGTCGGCGTTGTACTGCCTGCGGCGCTCGTCGGACGGCATGTTCGCCAGGATCACGCCGACGTTGAGGCCGAGGAAACGGTGGATCCGGCCCATCTCGTCGGCGTCGCGCTTGGCGAGGTAGTCGTTGGTCGTGATGACGTGCACGCCCTTGCCCGAGAGGGCGTTGAGGTAGGCGGGGAGCGTACAGGTGAGGGTCTTGCCCTCACCGGTGCGCATCTCAGAGATGTTGCCCATGTGCAGGTTGGCCCCGCCCATGATCTGCACGTCGAAGTGGCGCTTGCCCAGCACGCGGCGGGAAGCCTCGCGAACGGTGGCGAAGGCTTCGGGAAGCAGGTCGTCGAGGGACTCGCCGTCGGTGTAACGCTGCTTGTATTCGGCGGTGAGCGCGCGAAGCTCGGCGTCGGTCAGGCTCGTGAAGTCGTCCTCGATGGAGTTGACCTGGTCGGCGATTCGCTTGAGCTTACGCAGCAGTTTGCCTTCGCCTGCGCGAAGGATCTTGTCGAGAAAGGCTGGCACTTTAGGTAAAGCTCCTCGCAGGTCTTCCGCGGCCGGACGGGCCCGGATGAGGACGAGACATGGTTCTCCGCTGCCATCGTAGGCGGTTCTCCCACCAGACACAGCCACCCTGAAAGACGCTCTGCGCGTCCACGGAGTTCCTCACGTCCCTTTTAAGGGACTAGCGACCAGCCTAAAGGGTATGCCGGTTTGCACACGCGCATGGCGAAGGAATGAGCATACGGCGCGTCGTACTCCGGGGGGAACGCTGCCATGGCGGGCGCGTCTCAGCAGGCCGACCCTGACGACAGGGCGACGTTGTGGCTGTCCGTGACCGTGGTCGCACTGGGTTTCTCCATCGGAGGAGCGGCCCTGTGCCTGGGTCCCAACTGGCTCCTGTTCGGAATGGGCACGATCATCTTCGCTCTGGGAGGAATCCTCCTCATGGCCTTCCATGTCCTCCAGGACGTCACCCCCGACGAGGACGTCATCCCCGACGCCTCACACGCGTCGCACGAGCAGACCCGCCAGGACCCACCCAGCTGACACCGGCATAGCATTTTTGTCGGTGTGGCGCGCTAGTCTTCGGCCTCATGCTGACGCTTTTCCCTCCCCTGGGCCGCCCATGACGGTCACGCTCTCCGCGGACGAGGCCCGCCGGATCATCCTTCGCGCCCAGGGCTTCCTGGGTGCCGACGCCCGCCGCGGCGGCGTCCCCGCGGTCCTGCGCCGCCTGGGAGCCGTCCAGCTCGACACGATCTCCGTCCTGGCCCGCTCCCACGAGCTCATCGCCTATGCCCGGCTCGGCGCGGTCGGCAGGCAGAAGATCGAGCGCGCCTACTGGGACGACCCGGCCCGCGCCTTCGAATACTGGTGCCACGCCGCCTGCATCCTGCCGATCGACGACTGGTCTCTCTACGCCTTCCGGCGCAGGCGTTTCCGGGACAGGAAATACCGCTGGCACGAACTGCCCGACAACGTGGACAAGGTGCTTGAGCAGGTCCGTGAGAACGGTCCCATCACCACCGCGGACATCGGGGGCGCCAAGAACGGCGGCCCCTGGTGGGACTGGTCCGACTCGAAGATCGCCATCGAGTGGCTGCTGGACACCGGGGACGTCGTCTGCACCCGCCGCGTCGGCTGGCGCCGCGTCTACGAACTGGCCGAACGCGTGGTCCCGGGTCACCTCCTGGGCGACGACCTCTCCGACGCCGAGTGCGTCGTCCGCCTCGCCCGGATCGCCGGGCGCGCTCTCGGCGTCGCCACCCGCGCCGACCTCGTCGACTTCCTCCGCCTCAAGGCGCCCGACGCCGCCCTTCTGGACAGGTCGCTGCTCGACGGCAGCGCCGGGCTCACCCCGGTCCACGTCTCGGGCTGGCCCGAGCGGGCCACAAAGGCCTGGGCCGACCCCGCGACCCTGGAGACCGACCCCCGGGGCCGTCACCGCACGACGCTGCTCTCCCCGTTCGACTCCCTCGTCTGGGACCGCGCCCGCACCGTCCGCGTGTTCGGCTTCAACCACCGCCTGGAGGCCTACGTCCCCAGGGAGAAACGCGTCCACGGCTACTTCGCCATGCCCGTTCTCGCCGGGGGCCGGCTGGTGGGCCGGGTCGACCCGGCCCGCGAGGGCTCCACCCTGGTCGGCCGCCAGGTCAGCGTCGAACCCGGTGTCAACCAGCGCAAAGCGGCCGAATCTCTGGCCGACGCCCTCTGGGAGGCCGCCGCCTGGGTCGGTTGCGACGACGTTCGCGTCGACCGTGTGGACCCGCAGCTGTCCGCGCCTCTCCAGCAGGCCCTGATCCGCTGATCCCGCGGGCATGAGTCATGAGGGCATGAGGGCGCGGTGGCCACATGTGGTCATCGCGATGACCACATGTGGCCATAAGGGTGCGGTGACCCACGTGCAGGGCCACCGCACCAGGTGTTTCAGGTGATTTCGAGCATTCGCTCGCGAACCGCGTAGACCACCGCTTCCATCCGGGAGTGGAGCTGGAGCTTGTCCAGGATGTTGCGGACGTGGTTCTTCACGGTGTTCTCGGAGATGAACAACTGCTTGGCGATCTCGCGGTTGTTCATGCCCTTGGCGACCAGGCGGAGCACCTCCATCTCCCGGTCCGTCAGACGGGGAACGGGGACCTGGGGAGGCCGTTCGGCCTCCTTGCGGCTCATGTTCGCGAACTCGGTGATGAGTTTGGCGGCCATCGCCGGATTGATCAGCGACTGCCCTTCGTGAACACCGCGCACGGCCTCGGGGACCTCGTCGAGCTGCACGTTCTTCAGCAGGTAGCCGGTGGCGCCCGCCTTGATCGCCTCGAAGAGATCCTCCTCCTCGTCGCTCACCGTCAACATGATGATCCGCGTGCTCGGCACCGAGGCCTTGATCTCGCGAGTGGCCTCGATGCCGTTCCTGCGGGGCATCCGGACATCCATGAGCATGACGTCAGGGGTGAGGCGGTCGGCGAGCTCGACCGCCTCCTGACCGTCGCTCGCCTCACCGACCACCTCGATGTCCGTCTCCGCAGCCAGCGCCATCTCCAGGCTGCGTCGGATCAGCGCGTGATCGTCGACGATCAGCACGCGGATCGGGTCACCGCTCTTGGCAGGGCGGTTCGCCTCATCGGGTTCCGTCACGCCTCCTCCTCGGGGGGGCCAGAGCCGTTGGACCGCCATGATTACACGGGTTCCCGGTCCTCGGGGTGGTCGGAGAGGATCTTCGAACTCGTCCGTCAGGATTCGACGAGCCGCAACACGCCGTAGCTGTAGCCTTGCCGGAGGTATACGACGCTGGGCTGTCCGCTCTCCTTGTCGCGGAACAGATAGAAGTCGTGGCCCACCAGCTCCATTTCGAGCAGTGCCTGATCGATGGTCATCGGGTCGGCCTTGTGGGTCTTCTCCCGGATCACCAGCGGCCCGTCTCCGTCCATCTGGATCGGGATGATGCTCTTGTCTTCGGGAAGGCCGGCGTCGGCCGCCGGCTCGGCCTCGTGCTTCGCGCCAAGGGCGGGCGGCGCGGCTTCGAGCGACTCCGCGAGCGCGGCGGCGGTCAACTCGGCGATAGAAGGGGGGCAGTGATTGCCGTGGTGAATCTTGCGCCGGTCAGCGAGGCGCCTGAGTCTTCCTTCGAGCTTTCCGAGCGCCATGTCGAGGGCGGCGAAGCGATCGTCGGCCGAGGCCTCGGCCCGGATGGCGGGACCGCGAGAGTAGATGGTGAGCTCGACCCGCTCGCGCGGACCGCTGATGTGGCCGTTGGTCTCTCTGGTCACCTCCACATCGATGCTGATGAGCTTGTGGTCCAGACGCTCGACTCTGGCCAGCTTGGTAGTCACGTAGTCGCGGAATCGGTCACTCACTCCAGTGTGCCGACCCTTGACGATGATCTCCATGCACAGCCCCCCTTCGAATCCCGACGGTGGTACAGCGGCACCCGCTCGGCCGACCTGGTCTTCGTCCCCACATCCGCCTGCTGAGGGTTTCGCAGCTCTTTGCCACTACATGCCCTTCTCTTCTGGCGAGGAACATCTGGCTCCTCGGGAAGGCAGGACTTACCTCTAAGCCGCACCGTGATCGATCGACAAAGAGTCGTCTTACGTGGACCGTTTTGCCTGCGGCTGGCATCGGCTAACCGGGCCGGCCCCCTCATGGGGGTCGGTCCGGCGCAACCACGGACCCGAGCGGGTGCCATGGCTCAGACGCTATCCGCATCCCGTCCGAATGTCAGCCTGGGAAACCGCCAAAGGATCACTTTGCGTGATTTTCGGCGGGGTTCCGGACGGCGGAAAGGGTGACCCCCTCGGCGCGACATCCCTGCGAACGCGCGCTTCCCACACCCGCCGACCAGCCCGAGGCCTTGATCGAGACAGGGAGGTATGACTTTACGGTGAGACCGTTTATTCACCCACCAACTTACCCTCCGTCACGAATACCAGTCCGACCCCTCCGGCGTGTCGCGGCGACCGTGACGGCGAGGGAAGCCGCCACGCCCGCCTCGCGCAACGCTCTGGCCGCTTCGGCGAGCGTCGCCCCGGTGGTGACGATGTCGTCCACCAGCACAACCCGCTCGGCGTCGCCCCAGAAGGCCGCCTGGGGCCCGTTCCAGGCAGTCGCAACCTTGTATGCCAGAGCAAGGTTTTCGACCCGCTGGAGCGAGCTCAGCCCCGCCTGGTCGGCGATCCGGCGGCGCGGGACGAGCAGCTTCGCCACGGTCGCCGGCCGGCCCGCCGCACGGAGACATCCGGCGGCGAGCTCCGCGAGCCCGGTGACCGGATCGTGCCCGCGCCGCCGCAGGGCCGGGCGGGCGCTCGGCACGGGAACGAGGGTGACCGGCCGCTCGTCGGCCCCGGCGGCGATCGTCAGTGCCAGGGCTCCGGCCAGCGGACGGGCGAGGGCCGTACGGCCGCGCTCCTTGTAGGCGATGATCATCCGTCGCACGGCACCCGTGTAGCCGGTCGCCGACCAGCACTCGGGAAGACCCGGCGGGGGCGGGGCGGGCGTCCGGCACGCGGGCTCCCCGTGCAGCTCGGCCGTACAGCGAGGGCAGACGAGGGCGCCCGGCGCGCCGCATCCGGCGCAGCGGGGCGGAAGGACCAGGTCGAGCAGCGCGGTCGGCACGGATCCACGGTGTCATGCCCCACCGACAGGCGGTTCGGCCCATGGCCGCGCAGACCGCCGGGCTCCTCACGCGTCGGCCGGTGTCTGCCTCACCGGCGAAGCGCATCGGCCGGTGTCATGCCTCACCGGCGAACGGCTCAGCCCAGGGGGTAGGCCGGGGAGGAGGGGCCGTTCTTGACGAAGACCGCGGCTCCGTTCTGGTTCTTGACCAGGGTCTCCCACTTGGCCGAGTTGTGGTTCCAGGAGAGGACCTGCAGGTTGCCGTCCTCGTCCTTGGCCCCGGCCAGCAGGGAGCCGTCCAGGGCGGTGATGCTCTGGATCCCGGAATAGGAGGCGAGGGACTTGGCCTCCGCGGTGACCGAGGCCTCCAGCAGGTTGAACTTGCCGGTGAGCACGTAGAGGGTCTTGCCGTCCTTCCAGGCGATGTCCTCGATCGTCTGCTTGCCGTCCGGGGGCACGACGGTCTGCAGCGCGGTGATGCGGGTGTAGCTCCCCTGGCCGATGACCGTGCCGATGAGGACCTCCTCCTCGTCCAGCCCGTTCCTCGTCACCACCGCGACATGCACCCCGTCCCGCGCGACCTTGAGCGCCTTGACGTCGGTCGTGTCCAGGTCGGGAGCCGAGACCTCGTACTGCTGGTTCTCGTCGCGCCGCAGCACCTTCGAGGAGTGGTCGCTGGACCGGTTCACCGTCCACAGCGTGTGGTACCGATCCCACGAGGGCGGGGTGAGCTTGTCGCCGGTGACCCACGGCTGCCATTCGCCGCCCTGGGTGAGCGGCGCGACCGAGACGGTCTTGCCGTCCTTCGACAGCGCCGCCACCTGCTGACCCTGGTCGCTGATGGCCGGGTGGGTCCGCGTGCCGTCCTTCTCGCCCGCTTTGCCCAGCACCGGCTGGCCGGTGTTCTCACGCAGCTGCAGCAGCGCGCCGTCGGCGAGATAGAACGGGTGGACCTCGCCGGGAGCCAGCCACGGGTCGAACCTCGAATGCTGCTGGGCGTCGACCAGCAGCGGGCTGTCGGAGGAATAGTACGGCTCGCCGTTCACCCTGATCTCGAAGCCCCAGCCGCCCTTGGTCAGCTCGGCGAGCGTCCCGGCGAGCTGGGCCGACATCGGGATGATCTGCTCGGAGTCCACCCGCTTGGTCAGGTCGACGACGACGCGGTTGTTCTCGGTGAAGACGTCGTTGAGCTCGGTGCCGGACTCGAAGGCGGAGTTCACGGCGTTCTTGAGCAGGCCGCTCGGCCCCTTGAGCAGTCTCTTGACCGTCGTCTTGGCGAAGTTGGACGTGGGGTCGATCGGCACGCGGACCTGGTCGACGACCAGACCCGTCCGCGCCGAGTCCAGGAAGTACAGGTCCACCTTGAGATAGGCGCGATCGACGTCGGCCTCCGACAGCAGCAGACCGTTGGGCGCCGAGCTGATGCGCCACCCCTTCGGTCCTTTGGCGAGGGTGAAGGGCACCTCCCTGCTGCCGCCGCTCGGCTGGTAGCGGCCGTCCTGGCCGACGGTCGCCGTCACCGTCCCGTTGAGCGTGACCGTGACCTGGTTCGCGTCGCTCCCCTGCTGCTTGCGCGGGGCTTCGGTCTGCTTGTAGACCGTCACCCCGCTCTGCGGGTCCCACTTTTTGGCGAAGTCGTCGGTGAGGTATTTACGCGCGATGTCACGCCTGGGGTCGTCGACGCTCGCCATCGCCGCCCGGAATCCGGTGACGACCTCCTCGGCCGTCCAGTCGGGGCTCGGCGACACGGCGACCACCCGCGCGTACGGGTCGCCCAGCGGGTTGCCCTTACGCACGTCGTCCACGCCGATGATCGACCTGCCGCCGATGGGGATCACCGAACAGGCGGTCGTCCCCGCGCAGGTCAACGTGACGGCCAGGCCCGCGGCCCCCAGGCTTCGCGCGGTCCTACTCCGCATCGCGTCCCCCGTCCGCCGCCGCCGGTGACAGCACCGGTGTCATGTGCCCGCGCCAGGTCCGCCGCATCTCCACCTCCGGCGGGACCAGCGGCAACGGCGAACCTCTCAGCGGCGTCCCGGCCGTCCGGGGCAGCGAGAGCCGGAACTGCGACCCCTCCCCGTGCGCTCCCCAGGCCTGAAGCCAGCCGCCGTGCAGCATCGCGTCTTCGCGGGAGATCGCCAGGCCCAGGCCCGTACCGCCGATGGTCCGCGCACGCGACGGGTCGGCCCGCCAGAACCTGTCGAAGACCATGTTCTCCTCGCCGGGTTTCAGGCCCACCCCGTGATCCCGTACGGCCACCGCCACCGCGTCCCGGTCCGCGCCGACCGTGACGATGATGTCCCGGCCCTCGCCGTGCTCGATCGCGTTGAACAGCAGGTTGCGCAGGATGCGCTCGACCCGGCGGCTGTCTATCTCGGCCATGCACGGCTCGCCGGGCAGACGCAGGTCGAAACGGGTGGAGTGGCGCTCGGCCAGCACCTCGGAGTCGGCGACCGCGCGCAGGACCACGTCTCTGACGTCCGTCGAGTCGACGTCCAGCTCGGCCGCGCCCGCGTCGTAGCGGCTGATCTCCAGCAGGTCGGCGAGCATCGACTCGAACCGGTTCAGCTGGTTCTGCATCAGCTCGGCCGATCTGGCGGCCATCGGGTCGAAGTCCTCGCGGGCGTCGTAGAGCAGGTCGGCGGCCATCCGCACGGTGGTCAGCGGGGTGCGCAGCTCGTGCGAGACGTCGGAGACGAACTGCCGCTGGACCTGGGACAGCTCCTCCAGCTGATGGATCTTCAACGCCAGGTTGCCGGCCATCTCGTTGAAGGAGGTGGCCAGGCGCGCCAGGTCGTCCTCGCCGCGGACCTTCAGCCGCTCGTCCAGGCGTCCGGCGGCCAGCCGCTCGGCGGCCTGCCTGGCCAGCCGTACCGGGGTGACCACCTGGCGGGTGACCAGCGAGGCGATCGCGGCCAGCAGCAGCACCAGGGCGACCCCGACGACGATGAGCATCCGCAGGACCGAGGTGAGGGTCTTCTCCTCCTCGTCCAGCGGGACCAGGTGGTAGATCTCGTATCCGCTGTCCAGCAGGGTGCCGGAGGTGTCGAGGCGGGTGCCGATCACCATGCCCGGCACAGGCTCCCGCTTGCCGCTGTAGTACAGGTATGTGTAGGCGGTGCTGTCCTCGTCGGCCGGCTTCCTGAGCACCTCCTCGCGCAGCTTCGGCGGAATGCTCGCCTGGTCGATGTTCGTGCTGGCGGAGAAGTCTCCGGGCCGGCTCTCGTTGCGGATGATCACCGAGTATCGGGTGGCGGGCCCGGCCCGCCCCGCGAGCGCCGCGACCGCCTCGCCGAGCGGGCTGTCCCCGCCTCCGGAGAACGTCTGCCCCGGTTCGGCGGACTGCTTGGAGACGTCGCCTTCCTGCCGGTTCAGGTAGGTGAGCACCGTTCTCCGGTCGGCCTGCGCCTCGCTCCTCGCCGCGCGCTCCCTGGCTCCCAGCGTGGTGGCGATGATCTGCTGCATGAGGAAGACGCCCAGCACGGCGACCACCGCGATGGAGATGACCATCGTGCTGGTGACCACGCGGAGCTGCAGGGAACGCCGCCAGACCCGTCGCACGCCGCCCGCGGCGCGGCGGGCACGCCGACGAACACCCCGCGCCACCTGGCGCGGGGTGCGACGGCGACGCTTGTCAGACGAAGGCATATCGGGGACCGGAGGGGCCGCGGGCCTAGGCCGGTCCGGCCTTGTACCCCACCCCGCGAACCGTCACCACGATCTCGGGGTGCTCGGGGTCCTTCTCGATCTTGGCGCGGAGCCGCTGGACGTGCACGTTGACCAGGCGGGTGTCCGCCGCGTGCCGGTAACCCCAGACCTGCTCGAGCAGGACCTCCCGGGTGAAGACCTGACGCGGCTTGCGGGCGAGCGCGACCAGCAGGTCGAACTCCAGCGGGGTGAGGTTGATCGTCTCCTCGTCCCGCTTGACCGAGTGCCCGGCGACGTCGATGGTGATGTCGCCGATCTGCAGGATCTCCGGCGTCGGCTCGTCGGTGCGGCGCAGCCGCGCGCGGACCCGGGCCACCAGCTCCTTGGGCTTGAACGGCTTGACGATGTAGTCGTCGGCTCCGGACTCCAGGCCGAGCACCACGTCGATGGTGTCGCTCTTGGCCGTCAGCATGACGATCGGCACACCGGACTCGGCACGGATGCGGCGGCACACGTCGATGCCGTCGGCTCCGGGCAGCATGAGGTCGAGCAGCACCAGATCCGGCCGGGTGTCGCGGAACGCGTCGATTGCCTTGTCCCCATCGGACACGAAGGAAGGTTCAAAACCCTCTCCGCGCAGCACGATGCCGAGCATCTCAGCGAGAGCGGCGTCGTCGTCGACGACCAGCACGCGTCCTTTCATGGCCCCTCATTCGTTTTACGCAGTTTGGGAGTCGGTGGGGTAAACGGCACAGTCGTCGAAGATTACCCTCGTCCGGCCACTGGATGGCACCAGCTTGACAACCGGCCATCCAACCGCCGAATTTTAGGTGCACACAACGTAGGTCGCGCAGCAGTCCCCCGTATCACCACCTCCGGATTTGGCGACTGCGGATACCAAGCAGAGGTAGTGACGTTCCCAGTCTGCGATAAACAGCGGCGTCTCGGCCATCCCTCCGGCATCTCCATCGATCTCCACGGGGTGAAACCTCGGTGTGATCTCCCCATCAGCACAATCGGCGCGTCTACATGCCAGGATTGGGATATGTCAGACGGTCACGGCACCACTCCCAACACACCACCCGGCTGGGCGTCCAACCAACCTCCGCCCTACGGCAACGCCTCGGGATCGCCGTGGACCACGCCCGGTTCCGGCCCGGACATGCCGCCCCCGCAGCAGCCGTACGGCCAGCAGGCTCCGCCCTACCAGCACGATCCCCACGACCGGCAGGCCCCGCCGTACGGCTACCGCCCGCCGCCCCCGGCACTGCGGCCGGGGATCATCCCGCTGCGCCCGCTCAGCCTCGGCGAC
Source organism: Streptosporangium sp. NPDC000396 (assembly GCF_042898655.1). NCBI lineage: Bacteria > Bacillati > Actinomycetota > Actinomycetes > Streptosporangiales > Streptosporangiaceae > Streptosporangium > Streptosporangium sp. NPDC000396. Next base: position 39,186 of record NZ_JBIAZA010000016.1, on the reverse strand, counting down.
ATCCTCGACGGCGCGATCAAGCTGATCCGCTCCAACCCGAAGTCCGTCCTGGGCCTGTCGGCGATCGCCGCCGCGCTCGGCGCGATCCCCGTGGCGGTCGGCCAGGCGATCCGGCTCGGCGAGGTGGGCACCACCCTGAGCCAGTCCTCCTCGCTGGACGGCCAGCCGGAGGCGGGGTTCCTCACCCAGTACGGCCCGAGCCTGATCTCCTACATGGTGCAGTTCGTCGCGGTGACGCTGCTCAGCGGCGTGCTGACCCGGATCCTGGGCCGGGCGGTCTTCGGCGGCAAGATGACGGTGGGCGAGGCCTGGCAGCTCACCCGCAGCCGGGTGCCCACGCTGTTCGGGCTGGTGGCCGTCGGCATGCTGATCCTGCTGGTCCCCGTGGCCGCGGTGGTCGCGCTGCTGTTCGCAATGGCGTCGGCGGGCGCCGGAGTCGGGGCGACGGTCCTCGCGGGCGCGGTGGCGCTACTGGGTTTCCTGGCCTACTCGCTCTTCATCACCACACGCCTGGCGCTCGCGGCGTCCGTCGCGGTGCTGGAGCGGCGCGGCGTCGTCGACTCCCTGAGCAGATCCTGGCGCCTGGTGAGCGGCGGTTTCTGGCGGACGCTCGGCATCCTGCTGCTCACCCAGATCATCGCGGGCCTGGTCGGCATGGTGCTGTCGTTCCCCTTCACCCTCGCGGGGTCCGCCGTCGGAATCATCGGCCAGGGCTCTTCCGGAACGCGGATCGCCGCGGCGATCCTGATCGCCGTCGGCGTCACCGTCGGCGCGATGATCACCTACCCGTTCCAGGCGGGGGTCAACGGCCTCCTCTACGCCGACCGGCGGATGCGGGCCGAGGCGTTCGACCTGGTGCTGCAGACCGCGGCGATCGAGCAGCAACGCCAGGGCTGGGTTCACGCGTCGGCCGACGACCTGTGGGACCCGTCCGTCACGCCCGGCGGGCCCGGCCGGCCCGGGCAGGCCGGCCAGGGATCTCCGTGGCCCTATTCCTGACGACCCCGATCGACCTCGGCCGCGACGAGGCTCAGCGAGAGGCGGCCCGGGAGCTGCTGAAGGCCGAATACGCCAAGGAGTCCCTGGTCGACCGCGCCATGCGGGCCCTGAACCAGTTTCTCGGCGATCTGCTGGACCCGGAGTCGGTGGGCGTCGTCGGCAGCGTGGCGGCGCGGATCGTGCTCGTCGCGATCGTGATCGCCGTCGTCGGCGCCGTGGCCGTGATCGCGCTCAGGACCACCCGGGGCGGCACCGCGCGCCAGGAGGGTATTTTCGGGGACCGCCGCCGCACCGCCGCCGAGCACCGCGACACCGCCGAACGCCTGGCCGCCGAAGGCCGGTGGGCCGAGGCGATCCGTGAGCGGCTCAGAGCCGTCGCCCGAGATCTGGAGGACCGTGTCATCGTCGACTCCACGCCTGGCCGTACCGCCGACGAGCTCGCCACCGAGGCCGGGCGGGCGCTGCCCGGCTTCGCCGCCGAGCTGACCGCGGCGGCGAAGGTGTTCGACGACGTGACCTACGGCGAGGTGCCGGGCACCTCCGACGCCTACGAGGTCCTGCGCTCCCTCGACGAACGCCTGCGCACGGCCCGCCCGGCGCTCACCCCCGCGGCGAAGGCGGTCTCGTCATGAGCCTCGCCGCCGCCCCGGGAACGGGATCGACGTCCGTCTCGCCGACCGCCGCGAGCCTGTGGCGTGGCGGCCGCGGCATCCTCCTGGTCGCGCTCATCGTGGTCACCGGCGCCGTCATCGGCGTGCTGCTCGGCGGCTCCGGTGAGAGCAGGCTCCTCGACCCCGCCGACACCTCGTCGTCCGGCGGCAAGGGCATGGCCCAGCTGCTGCGGGCCCACGGCGTGCGGGTCACCCGGGTCACCTCGGTCGCCGAGGCGCGGGCCGCCGGCTCCGGCGGCGGCACGATCCTGCTCAGCGACACGTCCTCGCTCACCGACGAGGACGCCGAGGAACTCGCCAGGATGCCCGCCGACCTGCTCGTGGTCGGCGTACGGACGCGCCTGGACCTGCTCGCCCCGGGCGTGAGCGTCGCCGGCACGACGCGGACGCGCTCCCGCGAGCCCCGGTGCGCGCTGCCGGCCGCGACCAGGGCCGGCAGCGTTTATATGGGCGGCATGGCCTTCACCGCCCCCTCGGGGGCGACCACCTGCTACCCGGCCGACGGGAAGCCGACCCTGGTCAGCTATCCCGACGCGGGCCGGACGATCACCGTCGTGGGCGACGGCCAGTTCATGACCAACCTGCGGCTGGCCGAGGACGGCAACGCCGCGCTGGCGCTCAACCTGGCCGGGGCCAGGCCTGCGCTGATCTGGCTGGTGCCGTCCGAGAGCGCCCCGGCGGGCACGGGCGAGGAGAACCTCTACGATCTGATCCCCGACGGGATCAAATGGGCCGTGGTGCAGCTGATGTTCGTGGTCGTGCTGCTGGCGCTCTGGCAGAGCCGCCGGCTCGGCCCGGTGGTGACCGAGCGGTTGCCCGTCGTGGTCAGGGCGGCCGAGACCGTGGAGGGCCGGGCCAGGCTCTACCGGGCCAGGCGGGCCCGCGACCGGGCCGCCGCCGCCCTCCGCGCGGGCTTCGTCGACCGGACCACTCCCCGGCTCGGGCTGCCCTCGACGGCCGGGCCGGACGCGAAGGTGAACGCGATCGCCGAACGGACCGGCCAGGCGGGCGCCCACGTGGGGGCGGCCCTGTACGGCCCGCCGCCGGCTGACGAGGCCGGGCTGGTCGCCCTGGCCGCATATCTGGACATGTTGGAGAGGCAGGTTAAAGAGTCGTGAGCGAGCGTAGCGAGCGAGCTGACGGGCACGGCGGCACCGTGCTCCCGCAGCCGGCGAAGGGGGCCTCGTGACCACACCAACGGAGAACGGCGGTCCGGCGGAGACGACCCCGGCCGCCGGGATCGCGCCCGGCGCGCCCCGCGCGAACGACGCGAGGGAGGCGCTCGGCGCCCTGCGCGCCGAGGTCTCCAAGGCCGTCGTCGGCCAGGACGCCGTGGTCACCGGGCTGGTGATCGCGCTTCTCTGCCGTGGGCACGTGCTGCTCGAAGGCGTGCCAGGCGTCGCCAAGACCCTGCTCGTCAGGACGCTCGCGGCGGCGCTCTCGCTGGACTTCAAACGGGTGCAGTTCACACCCGACCTGATGCCCGGCGACGTCACCGGCTCCCTGATCTACGACGCGAAGACGTCGGAGTTCGAGTTCCGGGAGGGCCCGGTCTTCACCAACCTGCTCCTCGCCGACGAGATCAACCGCACGCCTCCCAAGACGCAGGCCGCGCTGCTGGAGGCGATGGAGGAGCGGCAGGTCAGCGTGGACGGCAAGCCCCGCGGGCTGCCCGAGCCGTTCATCGTGGCCGCCACCCAGAACCCCGTCGAGTACGAGGGCACCTACCAGCTGCCCGAGGCACAGCTCGACCGGTTCCTGCTCAAGCTGACCGTGCCGCTGCCGCCCCGCGACCAGGAGATCGCGGTGCTGGAACGGCACGCGCTCGGCTTCGACCCGCGCGACCTGTCCCACATCAAGGCCGTGGCCACCGTCGGCGACCTGGAGGCCGGACGCGCGGCGGTCAGCCAGGTGCACGTCGGCCCCGAGGTTCTCGGCTACATCGTGGACATCGCCAGGGCCACCCGCCAGTCGCCGTCGCTGCAGCTGGGGGTCTCGCCGCGCGGCGCCACCGCGCTGCTGGCCGGGGCGCGGGCCTGGGCCTGGCTGTCCGGCCGCGCCTACGTGACCCCCGACGACGTCAAGGCGCTGGCGAGGCCCTCGATGCGGCATCGGATCCAGCTCCGCCCCGAGGCCGAGCTGGAAGGCGCGACCGCCGACGGCCTGATCGACGCCATCCTCGCCTCCGTCCCCGTTCCCCGCTGAAGACGATGGCACTGACAGGACGGGCCGCGCTGCTGGCCCTGCTGGGCACGCTGGTCGTGCTGTTCGCACCCCGGCCGGGGGCGGCCGTGGCCGGGGTCGCGCTGCTGCTCGCGGCCCTGATCGCGGTGGACCTGTCGCTGGCCGCGGGCGTGCGGCCGCTGCGGTTCACCCGCGCGGGCGACCGGCTGGTACGGCTCGGCGAGTCCGCCACGGTCGAGCTGATCGTGGAGAATCCCGGGCCGCGCCCGGCCCGGGGCCTGCTCAGGGACGCCTGGCCCCCCTCGGCCGGGGCCGTACCGCGCAGCCTGCCGCTGGATGTGCCTCCCGGGGAACGCCGCCGCCTCACCATGACCCTCACCCCCACCCGCAGGGGCGACCGTGAGGCGGTCACGGTCACGGTCCGCACGCTGGGCCCGCTGGGCATCGCGGCCCGCCAGGGTTCTCACAAGGTCCCGTGGTCGGTCCGGGTGCTGCCGCCGTTCCTCAGCCGCAAGCACCTGCCCGCCAAGCTGTCCAAGCTCAGGGAGCTGGAAGGCCAGCATCCGTCGATGGTCAGGGGGCAGGGCACCGAGTTCGACTCGCTTCGCGAGTACGTGGTCGGCGACGACGTGCGCTCGATCGACTGGCGGGCCACCGCCCGCCGCAACGACGTCGTGGTCCGCACCTGGCGGCCCGAGCGCGACCGGCGGGTGCTGATCGTCCTGGACACCGGACGCACCTCGGCCGGCCGGGTGGGCAAGGCCCCGATCCCGCTGGCCGGAGAGGTTCCCAGGAGCGGTGGCGTGCCCGGCGGGACCGCGATCGTGCCGGGCTGGCCCAGGCTGGACTGGTCGATGGACGCGGCCCTGCTGCTGGCCGCGCTGGCCGCCCGGGCCGGCGACCGGGTGGACTTCCTGGCCTACGACCGCGCGGTACGCGCCTGGGTGTCCGGCGCCAGCCGTACCGAACTGATGTCGTCGCTGGTCAACACCATGGCTCCGATCGAGGCGGAGCTCATCGAGGCCGACTCGGCCGGCATGGTCGCGGCCGTTCTGGCCCGGGCCAAGCGGCGCTGCCTGGTCGTCGTGCTGACCGACCTGAACTCGGCGTCGCTGGAGGAAGGCCTCCTGCCGGTGCTCCCCCAGCTCTCCTCACGGCACCTGGTGCTCCTGGCCGCCGTCTCCGACCCGCAGGTGGCCGCGATGGCGGCCGGGCGCGGCACCCCCGAGCTGGTCTACAACGCGGCCGCGGCGGAACACCAGAACGCCGACCGCCGCAGGATCACCGCCCGGCTGCGCCGCCACGGGGTCGAGGTGGTGGACGCGGCCCCGGAGCAGATCGCCCCCGCCCTGGCCGACGCCTACCTGGCGCTGAAGGCCGCGGGCCGCCTCTGACCGATCGCCCCTCCCCGCCGGGCGCCCGGAGAACTCAACCGGCGCTCGGCGCGAGGCCGGGCCTCCGGAGAACTCAGCCGGCGCTCGGCGCGAGGTCGGGCGCCCGCTCCAGGTCGCCGGTCTCCTGAGCGGCCACGGCCCGGCGGCCGAAGAAGATCACATAGGTGAGGAAGGCCGCCTCTGCGATCACTCCGATGCCGATGCGCATCCAGGTGGGCAGGCCCGACGGGGTGACCAGGCCCTCGATGAGCCCGGAGACGAACAGCACCACCACAAGGCCGAGAGCCACGCTCATGACGGCCCTGCCCTGCTCGGCGAGAGCCTCGCCACGCTTGCGGGGACCGGGGTTGACGACCGTCCAGCCGAGGCGCATGCCGACGGCCGCGGCGAGGAAGACCGCGGTCAGCTCCAGCAGGCCGTGCGGGGTGATCAGGCCGAAGAAGATGTCCAGCTTGCCCCGCGAGGCCATCAGCCCGGCGGCGACGGCCACGTTGGCCGCGTTCTGCCACAGGATGTAGGGGATCGGCAGACCGAGCAGGATGGCCATCATGATGACCTGTATCGAGACCCAGGCGTTGTTGACCCAGACCTGACCGGCGAACGAGGCCGCCGGGTGCTCGGAGTAGTAGTCGGCGAAGTCGTGCTCGACGAGCTTGGTGACCTCCTCCGGCGTGGCGATCGCGGCCTGGACCCCGGGGTCACCCGCCACCCAGACGGCCATGACCGCGGAGACCAGCGCGAACGCGGCGGCCGTACCGATCCACCACCAGCGGGCCCGATAGGCGACCACCGGAAAGGAGACCGTGAAGAAACGGATGAACTCCCGCCAGGCGGGGGTGTGGGCACCGGTCACCGCCGAGCGGGCCCGGGCGACCAGCGCCGACAGGCGGCCCACCAGGAGGGAGTCGGCCGACGCGGAACGCACGATGGACAGGTGCGTGGCGACTCTCTGGTAGAGATCGACCAACTCGTCGACCTCGGCACCGTCCAGCGACCTACGGCGCCGGATCAGGTCCTCCAGGCGGTCCCAGGCCGGGCGGTGCGCGCTGACAAAAGCGTCGATGTCCACACGGAAAGCCTAGGGCCTGCTCTGCGGATCACTGATTGTTGAGCGCGGTCCGCACCCATGGACCTCGCTGAATCTTCGCGCTGCGCGCGGTTCACACTCGGGCTGTGCTTCTTTGGGGCTTCGCCCCAAACCCCAGGTGAAGGGCCTCCGGCCCCTCACACTCCCCGGCCGCTGACCGATTCGCCAGACAGCTCCGCAGCTTCGATCAAGAGCAAGTGGTCGGGATTGTTCACCCCGTTGACACAGTCAGCCTCGTATGGTGGAGCTGCCGCGCAATCGCGAGGAGGGGCTGAGATGGCTGGGCATGACTGGAACCCTGATCTAGGCGGTAGCGGGAGCGAAACCACAGGCCAGCGAATTGCCCGAGCGCGGAAACGCCGAGGACTCACTCAAACGGGCCTCGCCGCCAAGGCCAACATCTCTCGCAGCCTGATCGCACAGGTCGAATCAGGCCATAAACCCGCCACCCCTTCGCTTGTCGCCGTCGTGGCGAGAGCGTGCGGGGTCGACGCCGCCGAAATCAACGGTCAGCCTTACCGAGGGTCCGATAAGCGCAGTGATGCGGTGCATGCGGCGATACCCGCCATCAGACGCGCTTTGGCTTATGCCGACGTTTCCCCTGAGTTGGATATTCCCCCAAGGTCACTCGATGAGCTGGCTTCAGAGTTGGTCAAACTTCAGAAGCTAAAAGGGGCTGCCGCGCATGTCCTCCTCGGAAGTCATCTACCAGCGGCCATCGAGGAACTGACGGTTCACGCGATGGAGTCGGACGCTCCGAAGGCATGGCGTCTGTTGAACCGCGCTTACGCCATAGCGGTATCTCTGACTCGTCGCCTGGGTTACATCGATCTGGCGCAGGTCGCCATCGACCGGACCGCGACTACCGCGCTGCGCGCCGATGACCCGCATCTGCGGCACCTGATCCCACTGTCACGAGCACTCTTGTTGCTCGCTCTGGGGTCTGGAGACATCGCACTGACAATGGCTAAGCAGGCGGCAAACAACGTGGACAGATCCGAACCGGCAGGGCTGGAGGTCTACGGATCACTCCACCTGCGCGCCGCCATCTCTGCGGCACGGATTGGGTGCGAATCGGACGCCTGGGAGCACCATGGTCTCGCGGCCGAGACAGCGGCCCGAATCGCCCCACAAGATCGGCTGGACCCGTACGGCTTGCAGATGAATCCCGTCAACGTGGCGATCCACGGGTGCGCGGTGGCCACCGAACTGGGTGACTACGACACAGCGATTCGTCTGGACGCAGATTTCAAGCAGCCTACCAAGCTCACTGCCGAGCGAAGGGCGCACCACGAGATCGACATGGCCAGGGCGCACCTGTGGCTCAACAATCACAACAAAGCACTCAAGCGTGTCCTTAATGCCGAGCGAATTGCGCCGCAAATGACACGATTTCACCCTACAGCGAGAGAGACCGTCAGGCAGCTAGGCACCCACTATCGCCTTATTCCGGAGGAGCTTCACGGCCTGGAAAGTCGCATGGCTTTCTAAGGTTTATTCGAACGATTTGTTCACGGAAACTGTGAACATTCACTGTCCTAGCACTTCGTAAGGTCACCGTGACAGCGAGACTACGGGCCCCGTTGTCCGACTCTGGCGGTTCCGACCTTGGAGGACAGGTGACACGGCACACGGCAGCAGTTGAATCTCCGGAGGAAATAGACGAAGCCACAGCGGAGAGCCGAGACAAGGCGTTGGCCGTCGTGCAATGGCTGTTGAAGTCACACGGGCTTCGTGGGGATGTCATGCCGTCGCCGAAGGCATCTCTGACGTGCTACGCCCCCGAACTGAGGGTGTACGGCGGCACGGGATGGATGGTCGCCAAGGTGATCGTGGGGCGGCGGTCCTGCCACTACCTGGTGACCCTGTCCACGGTTGAGATCGAATGCCAGCCCGTGAACGGCAATCAGCCGTATGCCGTAGTGGACCTGGTTCTCGCGGCGGCTCGCGGGAGGGTCGCGTGACTGATGCTGTTGCGACACGCACCAGTCTCCGTGTTCCTTACGTCATCGCTCACGAGGGCGAAGTCGTATCACCACGGTTGAAGTTTGTGCGCCATCCGGCTGGAGGGCTAACCCTCTCCCACGCCGATCCTCGTCGGGGCGATTGGGCCTACGGGGTACTGCGCGCACGGGTCCGGAACACAACGTCGAAGTCGGTCTCAAGCAGACCGCCCTGCTTCCCTACGCGCTCGCCACGCAGCTGGTTGTGCGCCTATACGACATGCAGCCTGTACCTCATCCAGGTCGCAGCTAGCGACCTCCTAGGACTCCCGACAGAGAACCGCGTGAACTTCCCAGCGCCGCCCATTCACACGGTTTGGCCTCTCGTCCGGGCGAGAGCCCCTGTCGGGGGCCGCACACTCCTCTGGTAGGCGAGGCGCGCTCTACCGGAGGTCCCGAACCCGTCGCCCACCGGAGGGGCGGGCGTGGCAGACGACAGTTCGGGTCGTCTCCCGCAAGCGGGTTCGGACGCGGTCCCTGCCACGACGGACGTGGCAGGGACCGCAGCACCGCCCGTTCCACTACTCAGTACCCGCGCTGGCGGGAGAAAGAAAGGCACCGTGACGGTAGTGATTCCCTGGGGAGCAAGTCGGATGACCGCGCCCCTCCCAGAAGAGCCGCCCCTGTACGAAACCCTCAAGTTCGACCCCAAGACGCAGCTCACCCACTTCTACGACGCAGGCGGCGGGGTCGTGGACATGGCTGGCAAGGTGACCGTGACCAAGTCGAAGGGGGGCGGCGGCGACGGTTCTAGCGGCTCATCCTCGGTCGCGGACGACTCCAACAACGACGGGTAATAGCGGATGCAGCCCACCCCGCAGGCCGTGCTGGTCATCACGTCGGCGGAGGACGTCACGGCCAACATCGTCATCGAGGCGCTGAACGAGCGCCAGGTGCAGGTTGTCCGCATCGATCCTGCCGATATCGGCGCCGAGCTGGTGTTCAGCGCCGTCATCGGTGACGGCCGTGGGGAGTGGGCGGGGCGGCTTCGCACGCCGAGCCGTGACATCGCGCTGGAGAACGTGGGGGCGGTGTACTATCGCCGCCCCCGCCCGTACTCTGCTCGATTCACCCGCCTTCCCGCTGTGGAGCAAAAGTTCGCCACCACCGAAGCCCAATATGGGCTTGGTGGCATCCTGAACAACTTGCATGGCGCGGTATACGTCAACCACCCTGCTGCCAATTCCCGGGCCGACTACAAGCCCGCGCAGCTTCAGACAGCCGCCCAGCTTGGCCTGTCTGTTCCGCTGACCCTGATCACCAACGATGTGGAACAAGCCCGTCGGTTCGCCGCCGAGCACGGCCCAATCATCTACAAATCATTCCGAGGTGCCCCAGCAATGCCAGATGGCTACGTTTCTGCCATATGGACGCAGCGGGTCACTGCACAAGAACTTGATGACTCCCTGTCGGTGACTGCCCACCTGTTCCAGAAGGAGGTGCGCAAAACTGCTGACGCCAGGGTGACCGTGATCGACCGAAACGTGTTCGCAAGCAGGATCACTACACCCGATGCCGCTCTCGACTGGCGCAGCGGTGACTGGGAGAAGCTGGTTCACGATCCCCTGGACGTGCCCGAGTCGATCAAGAACGCTCTATACGCTTACCTTGATCACTTTGGGCTGATGTTCGGCTGTTTCGACTTCGCGCTCGAAGCCATCGGCGGGCGAACTTCCGAGGCCTGGACCTTCATCGAGTGCAATCCCAACGGGCAATGGGGTTGGCTTCCCGATTCCGACGCGATGGCGCACGCCTTCGCTGATGTGATCTTGAAAGGATGGTGGTCGTGAGCGACATGGCAATGAAGCTCCGTCACATGCTGGCGGACACCATCGGGTCTGCCGACTGGCGCATGGCACTGGAGCTGGTGCCTCGCGAGCTGTTCGTAGGAGATGCCGTCTACCGAGTCGACCAGGCCCGCGGTGATCTGTGGACGCCTGTCCAACGGGCCGAGGTCGGTGAGGACGACTGGCTGGCCCTGGTCTACACCGATGAGACGTGGGTGACCCAGGTTGCGGGGATCATGGCCGAAGACGCGGTAGGGCCGGTAACGGGATCTCCCAGCTCGTCATCTACTTTCCCGAGTCTGGTCGTCCGGATGCTGGAAGCCGCCGGAATCGCCGAAGGCGACACGGTGCTGGAGATCGGCACGGGCACCGGGTACTCGACCGCGCTGATGTGTCAGCGCCTCGGCAACAGTGCGGTGACCTCGATCGAGTACGACCCTGCCGTGGCCGAGCGTGCCAGGAAGGCCATCACTGCGGCCGGATACGCACCCACCCTCGTGGTGGGAGACGGTCTTCACGGTTATTACGGCAATGCCGAATACGACCGGCTGATCTGCACCTGCTCGGTGCGGACCATTCCCCCGGCGTGGCTGGATCAGGTACGCGCTGGGGGGACCATCACCACCCCTATGTGGGGCTGGATGGATGGGGTCGCGTCCGCGCACCTCACCCTCGCCGATGACGGTACGGCGAGCGGACGATTCCTGAAGGATGACCTCTACTTCATGCGTGCCCGCGCCCACCTGCCGCCGCCGCGTCCACCCATCGTGACTGGTACTGGGGAGGCGCGGGAGAGTCGAATCGATCCGGCGATCCTGGGTGACGAAGCCGCTCTGTTCGTCGCCCAGCTCGCCGCGCCGGCCGCCCAGTACACATGGACCCAGGACACGACGATCCTGCTGGATGTCAGCACTGGCTCGCGGGCCGATACCAGGCCGAACTCCAGTGGTGGATGGACGGTTCATCAACACGGCCCTGTACGGCTGTGGGACGCGGTCGAGGACGCCATCTTGCTCTGGCAGGACGCCGGATCTCCGCACCAATCGGCATTCGGGCTCACCGTCACCAGAGACCGCCAGTATGTCTGGCTGGGCGAGCTGGATGGGCCGGCTTGGAATCTGCCCGCCTAGCTCACCGAACTCCCCGGTAGGGCGCCGCGCCCTTACCCAGAACCAGTCCTACCGGGGTCTCTCTCGGTCGCAGGTGCTTCCTCACAACACCTACTCCCTTCGAGCTGCGCAGGGCGACGCCCACGCGGCACAAGATCGGCACCGCGAGCACGTGCGGCGGTCAGGCTCCCGTACGGTGATCACCCTCAGGAGCACCCATGATTGGCGTCGCGCGGGAAACCTCGGCGGTGGAAACGCAGATCAGAACGCGACTCCGCAGCGCAGGAGCACGTTGGCGTACGGCCGTGCCTCGCCGGTGCGCACGACCAGCCGGCTGGAACGCGACAGGTGCTTGAGCCGCTCGTGCGGGACGTAGGCCAGGCCGGGAAGCCGGGCGCCGAGCAGGGTGTCGCATTCGGGGTTGGCCGCCCTGACCTCCTCGGCCGCGACGGCGCCCTCCACGACGAGTTCGGCGAGGATTCCGTCCAGTACCTCGGCGAACGCCGGAATGCCGGGAAGGAAGGCGAGATCGACGACCTCGACTCCGGGTGGAAGCGACATCCCGCTGTCGCAGACGAGCAGCTCGTCGGTGTGGCCGAGGCGCGCGAGCGCACCCGACAGGGCCGCGTTGAGAATTCCCGAGCGTTTCAAAGAGCCCTCACCTCTTCCATGCGCGGATAGGAACTCTGCGCCCCGGGCCTGCGAACGGACGCGGCGCCCACCCGGGCCGCGAAGGCGGCGGCGTCGGCCAGATCGTCGCCTTTGGACAGGCGCCAGGCCAGCGCTCCGGTGAACGCGTCACCGGCGCCGGTGGTGTCGACGGGATCCACCCGGGGACTCGGCACCGCGATGACCGAGCCCCGCTCGGCGACGACGGCGCCATCCGCCCCCAGGGTGACGACCACCGAGCGGGGGCCGAGCGCGAGCAGTGCCCGCGCCTGCCGTTCGGGGGTGCCGCGCTCGCCGAGCAGGAACTCGGCCTCGTGCTCGTTGACGACGAGCGGGTCGCACATCGCCAGCAGCTCATCGGGCACCGGTGCCGGAGGCGACAGGTTGAAGACCACCCGGGCCGCCATCCGCGCCGCGGCCAGCACCGCGGCGGCGGGGCTCTCCAACTGCAGCGAGACGACCCGTGCGGAGGCCAGCAGGTCTGCCGCCCCGGCGACGTCCTCCTCGCTCAGCCGCCCGTTCGCCCCGGGCGACACGATGATGCTGTTGTCGCCGTCCGGCCCGACGGTGATCAGAGCGACGCCGCTCGGTCCCGGCGTCTCAAGCAGGTGGCCGAGCTCCACACCGTCGCCGGACAGCGCCCGGCGCAGGAACTCGCCGTTCGCGTCGGAGCCGATCCGGCCGAGCAGGGCCACCCGGGCGCCGAGCCGGGCCGCGGCGACGGCCTGGTTGGCGCCCTTTCCTCCGGGGTGGACGGCCAGGTCCGAACCGAGCACGGTCTCACCGGGGGCCGGGCGCCGATCGACGTGAACCACCAGATCGGCGTTGACCGAACCCACGACGACCACGTCGTACGGCGGCGCCGATCCGTCCGGAGACCGCCCCGAGACCTTCTCCCGGGACACCGGCTCCGAAGAGGCCGGTCCCAAGGATGCCGAGCCCGGAGACAGCGGCTCCGAAGAGACCGGCTCTGGAAACACCGGCCCGGAAGACCTCGGCTCAGAAAGCACCGGCCCAAAAGACACCCGCCCGGTGGAGATCGGCTTGAAGGACGTCGACCCCAAAGACGTTCGCCCGGAGGACAACGGCCCGAAGGACGTCGACCCCACGGACACCTGCCCGGAGAGCGTCACACCAGGGGACGCCGACCTCGAATCCAAAGACTCCGGCTCTGGAGACCCCGGCCCGGAGGACGTCGCCTTCGGGGGCACCGGATCGGCGTCGTTCTCACGGCCGGTCATCACGAGGTCTCGAACTCACCGACGTTTGCCTGGGTCACGACCTTCACCGGTACGGCCAGCGTGGGCTCGAGCTTCTCGCCCTTGGCCGCCTTGACCGCGCCCTGCACGGCCTGCTGGCCGAGCAGCCCCGGCTGCTGGGCGACGCTGGCGTTCAGCGTGCCCTCCTTGACGGCCTTGAGCCCGTCCGGCGTGCCGTCGAAGCCCACGATCTTGACTTCCTTGCCCGCCTTGGCACCCAGTGCCTTGATGGCGCCGAGGGCCATCTCGTCGTTCTCGGCGAACACCCCGGTGATGCCAGGGTTGGACTGCGTCAGGTTGGTCATGACGTCCAGTGCCTTGGTCCGATCGAAGTCGGCGGGCTGCTGGGCGACCACCTGGATGTTCGGGTAGGCCTTGATGCCCTCGGCGAATCCCTTGCCGCGGTCACGGGACGCGGAGGTGCCGGCGACGCCCTGAAGGACGACGACCTTGCCCTTCTCCCCCAACTGCTTGGCCAGTTCCTGAGCCGCCTGCCTGCCGCCCTCGACGTTGTCGGAGGCCACGGTCTGGGCGACGGTGGCGCCGTTGACCCCGCGGTCGGCCGCGATCACCGGGATTTTGGAACGTTCCGCGGCCTTCACCGCGGGCGCGGCGGCGTCGGAGTCGACCGGGTTGATGATGATCGCCTTCATGCTCTGGCTGACGAAGTTCTGGATCTGGTTCACCTGCTGCGAGGCGTCGTTCTGCGCGTCGGTGACGGTCAGCGCCACCCCCTGCTTCTTGGCCTCGTCCTCCGCGCCCTTGCGCAGCTGGACGAAGAAGGGGTTGTTCAGGGTGGAGACCGACATGCCGATCTTGATGCCGCCGCCGGACGTTCCCGAACCGCCGGAGGACGAGCCGGAGCCACAGGCCGTGAGCCCCAGGGCCAGCGCGGCGCCGGTCGCGATGAGTGTGATGGTGCGCTTCATGATGCTTCCTTGCGAATCTCGGTGGACCTGGGTGGATCTAGTAGGTTGCCCGGCGGCGCAGGGTGTCGAGCAGGACCGCGAGCGCGATCACCACTCCGATCACGACCTGCTGCCAGAAGGCGGAGACGGACAGCAGGTTGAGGCCGTTGCGCAGCACCGCGAGGATGAGCGCGCCGACGAAGGTTCCGAAGGCCCGGCCCTTGCCCCCGGACAGGCTCGCCCCGCCGATGACGACGGCCGCGATGGCGTCCAGCTCGTAGCCGGCGGCCGCCTGGGGCTGGGCCGAGGCCAGCCGGCTGGCCAGGACGATGCCCGCGATCGCGGCGAAGAGCCCGGACAGACCGTAGGTGACGAGCTTCTGCCGGTTGACTTTGATGCCGGACAGCCGGGCGGCCTCCTCGTTGCCGCCGATGGCGTATATCGCGCGTCCGGTGTAGGTCCGGTTCAGGATCACGGCCGTGATCATGCCCATGACCACCATGACGACGACCGGGACCGGCAGGTAGTCGCCGATGGTGTCGCCCAGGTGCGTGACCGCCTCCGGCATCGGGATCGGGCTGCCCTGCGAGACGACCAGGGCCAGGCCGCGGGCGATGCCGAGCATGGCCAGGGTGGCGATGAACGGCGGCAGCTTGCCGTACGCGATCAGCATGGCGTTGACCAGCCCGCACGCGAGGCCGACGCCGAGGGCGATCACGGTGGCCAGCGGCCACGGCATGCCCGCGGCGCTCGCCGTCCAGGCCAGCACGATCGCCGACAGGGCGGCGACGGAGCCGACCGACAAGTCGATGCCGCCAGTGATGATCACGAAGGTGACGCCGAAGGCGAGGATCGCGGTGACCGCCGCCTGCACCCCCACGTTGAGCAGGTTGGTCACGGTCAGGAAGTCGCCCGACAGCAGCGACAGCGCGACCACGAGCACGATCAGCGCGACCAGAGCGCCGTTCTCCGCCAGCCAGGCGGCGACAGGATGCTGCCGGTGGGGTGCCTTCGGTGCCTGGGGGGACCCGTTGAGCGCTTTAGTGGACACGAGCATCCTCCACCTCGGTGACGGCCAGGGCCATCACCGAGTCCTGTGTCGCCTCACGGGCGGCGAGCTCACCGACGAGCCTGCCGCGGGCCATCACCAGGACGCGGTCACTCATGCCGAGGATCTCGGGAAGATCGCTGGAGATCATGAGCACCGCGTGCCCGGAGGCGGTGAGCGAATTGATCAACTGATAGATCTCGACCTTGGCCCCCACGTCGATGCCGCGCGTGGGCTCGTCGAGGATGAGCACGCTCGCGTTGGCGAGCAGCCACTTTCCGATGACGACCTTCTGCTGGTTGCCGCCCGACAGCGTGCGGACTTCCTGGTCGAGGCCGCTCATCCGCACGCCGAGCTGCCCGGCCACCTCGGCGGCGGCCTTGCGCTGCCCCGACCGGTCGACGAATCCCCCGCGGCTGGCCCGCCCCAGCGTGACCAGGCCGAGGTTCTCGCCCACGTCGGCGCCGAGGACCAGCCCCTGGCCCTTGCGATCCTCGGGGACCAGGCCGAGGCCCGCCTCCATGGCGGCGTGCACATCCCCGCGGGGCAGCGGGCTGCCGTTCACCAGGACCTCGCCCACGTCGTAGGAGTCCGCGCCGAAGATCGCCCGCGCGACCTCGGTACGGCCTGCCCCGACCAGCCCTGCCAGGCCCACCACCTCTCCGGCGCGCACCTCGAAGGAGACGTCGGCGAACGAGCCCGGGCTGCCGAGTCCACGGATCTCAAGGAGCGGGGCGCCCGGCGCCGCCGGCTCGCGGGGGTACTGCTGGTCGATCGGACGGCCGACCATCAGCCTGACCAGCTCGTTCTCAGGAGTGCTCGCCGGCACCTCGGCCACCGAACGGCCGTCTCGCAGTACGGTGACCCGATCGCCGATCTGCGGGATCTCCTCCAGGTGGTGCGTGATGAACACGATCGCCACGCCCTGGTCGCGCAGCTGGCGGACGATGGCGAACAGCCGCTCGACCTCGCTCGTCGTGAGCACGGCGGTCGGCTCGTCCATGATGAGCACGCGGGCGTTCAGGCCGAGGGCTTTGGCGATCTCGACCATCTGCATGCGTGCGATGCCCAGCCGCGCCACCGGGGTGCGCGGGTCGACGTCGACGCCGACCCGTTCCAGGGACGCGCGTGCCTGCTCGTGCATCCGTTTGGTGTCGACCAGGCCGAACCGGCGGGGCGGGCGGCCGAGGGCGAGGTTCTCACCGACGGAGAGCTGGGGAACCAGGTTGAACTCCTGGTAAATCGTGGCGATGCCCAGACGCTGCGCGTCACCCGCGTCGCGGATCTCGGTGGGGGCGCCGTCGACCAGGATCCGCCCTTCGTCGGGGTGGTAGGCCCCGGAGAGCATCTTGATCAGCGTGCTCTTGCCCGCGCCGTTCTCTCCGAGCACGACGTGGACCTCACCCGCGCGGAGGTTGAAGTCGACCCCGTCCAGCGCCACCACACCCGGGAACCCCTTGCGCAGGCCCTCGACCCGGAGGATCTCGTCGTTCACGAGGTGTTCCTTCACGAGGTGTTCCTTTCTTCGCCGCGCGACTCTTCACCGCGCAGCTCTTCGCCCCGCGGCTCTTCACCGCGCAGCTCTTCGCCGCACGACCGGCGGACCACCAGCACCGCGGGCAGGACCGCCGACTCCGCGGGCCGGTCGTCGAGCCGGTCGAGGATGACCTGTACGGCGCGCCTGCCGAGTTCCGCGGCGGGCTGGCTGATCGCGGTTATCGGGGGGTTCACGTGCGGGAACCAGGCGACGTCGTCGAAGGAGGCCAGTGCCACGTCGTCGGGGATGCGCAGACCACGTGCCCGTATCTCGTCCAGCGCGCCCAGGGCCATCAGGTTGTCGCCCACGAAGATCGCCTCCGGCGGCTCCGGCAGGTCGAGAAGCTTGGCGGTGAGCGCCCGCCCGCTGCCCGACCGGAAATCGCCCGCCTCGATGTACTCCGGGCGAGTCTCCAGGCCGTGCTCGGCGAGCGCCACGAGAAAGGCGTCCGTCCGTTCCCTGCCCGTGGACAGCCTGGCGGGACCCGAGATGAAGGCGATCCGCCGATGCCCGAGGTCCCGCAGATGGCCGACGAGTGCCTTGATCGCGTCGGTCCCGTCGACCCGGACCGACGGCACGTCCACCCCGGGGAGCGTGCGGTCCAGGAAGACCAGCGGCCTGCCGGCTCGCGCGACCTCCTCCACCAGCGGCGTGACCTCCGCGGTGGGGCAGATCAACAACCCGTCCACCCGCTGCTCCAGGAGGGTGCGCACGTAGTGGTCCTGTTCCTCGGCCCGCTCGTCGGCGTTGCCGATGATCACGGTATAGCCGGCCGCGCGCGCCGCGTCCTCGACCGCTCTGGCCAGCTCGGCAAAGAATGGGTTGAGAATGTCACCGATGATCAGGCCGAGGGTTCTGGTCGCCTCGGTGCGCAGCGAGCGCGCCACCGCGTTGGGGACGTAGCTGAGCGCCGCCATCGCGGCGTAGACCCGGCTCCGGGTCTCTTCCGTCACCGACGGGTTGTCATTGAGAACCCGGGAGACTGTGGCGACGGAGACGCCCGCATGCGCGGCCACATCCTTGATACGTGCCATCAGCCCTCCATGTAATCGATTTCACGAGGGTATGTAATCGATTACATCGATGTAAATACCACGTTTAGTGACCTACATCACACAATATGAGACGTCAGGGAAGTGTCCCTCATCGCCCCTCCCCGGCCCGCACGACCGGGCCGGACCGCCTCCTCGCCTCCGGGCGGACGAAAGATCCGTCCGGACATAGGTAGGGTTCTGAGTGTGTCCGATGTCGTAACCGGCGAGGCCGTCGTCGTCGAAGTCCGGATCGCCCAGCTCCCGAGCAGGGCCGCGGCGCTGTTCATCGACATGGCGGTCCAGATCGTGACGCTGATCGGCGCGTATCTCCTGCTCGGAGCCCTGATCTTCTCCGTCGATCCGGCGCTGGCGGCGATGATCTACATCTCGCTGACGGTGCTCGTGCTCGTCGGCTACCCCGTGATCTTCGAGACGCTCTCACGCGGCCGCAGCCTGGGCAAGCTCGCCCTCGGCCTCCGCGTGGTCAGCGACGACGGCGGCCCCGAGCGGTTCCGCCAGGCACTGTTCCGCGGCCTGGCCGGAGTGCTGGAGTTCTGGATGCTCAGCGGCGCTCCCGCCCTGATCAGCTCGCTGATCTCGGAGAAGGGCAAGCGGCTCGGCGACGTCTTCGCGGGAACCATGGTGATCTCCGAGCGGGCTCCCCGGCAGTACGGCCCGCCGCTGGAGATGCCGCCGCAGCTCGCCGTGTGGGCGGCGACTCTGGAGCTGTCCCGGCTGCCCGAGGGGGTCGCCGCCACCGCGAGGCAGTACCTCATGCGCTGGCACGACCTGTCCCCCGACATCCGGCACGAGATGGGCGTGCGCATCGCCACCGAGATGTCGGCCTTCGTGTCCCCGCCCCCGCCGCCGGGCGTGCCGCCGTTCGCCTACCTGACCGCCGTCCTGGCCGAACGCCGTCGCCGTGATCACGTACGGCTGGCGCAGCAGGCTGGAGCGGCGCGGCCCGCTCAGGCGACGCCCTACCCGCCGCACCCCTACCCGCCGCACCCCTACCCACCGCAGCCTTACCCGGCACAGCCTTACCCGCCGCAGCCCGCCCAGCAGACTCCCCCTCCCCCCACCCAGCAGGCTCCCTCTCCGCCGCAGTCCCACCAGCGGGTGCCCCATCTGCCGTCACCCCACCAGCCTCAGCCCCATGCGCCGGCGCCGGGTTCCATGCCCGCACCGCCCGCACCCCAGCCGTCCGCCGCACCGCCCGCACCCGAGCCGTCCGTCACGCCGCCCGGCTCCGCCACCGGCGGCTTCGCCCCACCCGCCTGAGCTCCGGCACCCGCCGTACAGGCTCGGGAGCACGTCCGCGGACACGGAGGAGGCCGCACGACGCCGCACGGACGCAGGAAGCCTCACGGACGCAGGAAGCCTCACGGACGCAGGAAGGGGCGGGCCACCGCTCGCCGCCCCTTCCCGGTTCCCGGCGATCAGCCGCCGTGCCCCCGCTCGCGGTA
This sequence comes from Streptosporangium sp. NPDC000396, assembly GCF_042898655.1. Lineage (NCBI taxonomy): Bacteria > Bacillati > Actinomycetota > Actinomycetes > Streptosporangiales > Streptosporangiaceae > Streptosporangium > Streptosporangium sp. NPDC000396. The sequence goes on along the minus strand of NZ_JBIAZA010000016.1, from coordinate 20,031 downwards.
CGAGGCCTGGGTCTGCACGTTCAGCCGGTCGAGGTGAACGCTCCTGGCCGAGTCCGTGCGACGGTCATTGATCTTGATGACGTCGAATCCGTTGTGGAAGTCGCTGCCGTAGATGTAGCCGTTGTAGTAGTAGGCCGACCAGATGCCGCCCCCGCCGCCGTTGGGCTCCGGGCCGCGCTCGAAGAAGGCGATCTCCTGCGGGTGGGCGGAGTCGGTGAAGTCCATGACCGAGACGCCGCCCTGGTACCAGGCCTGGACCATGATGTCGCGCCCCTTGACCGGGATCAGCGAACCGTTGTGCGCGACACAGTTCTCGGTGTCGGCCTGGTAGCGCGGGATCTTGAAGTAGCTCTTGAAGGCGAGCCCACCGCCGACGATGTCGAAGACGGCGTCGGCGCCGCGGTTCGGGCCGGTGGCCTCGTTGCAGGTGGCCGCGCCGCCGCCGCCGAGCTCGTCGGTGAAGATGACCTTGGTGCCCTCGTTGTTGAACGTCGCCGAGTGCCAGAACGCGAAGTTCGGGTCGGTGACGTGAGCCGTGACCACCGGATTCTCGCGGTTGGAGATGTCGAAGAGCACGCCGTCGCCCATGCAGGCACCGGCCGCGATGTCCTTCTCGGCGTAGACGGTGATGTCGTGGCAGCCGCTGGTCGGCAGCAGCAGGCCCGGCTGGGTCTCGTTACCCCCGTCGGGGAAGACGACCGGGGTCGCGACGACCGCCGCGGCCGTCGGGTCGCCCAGCGGCACCTTGATGATCGAGATCTTGTCGTGCGGCGGCTGGCAGTCGGGGAAGCTCGCCGAAGGATTGTAGGAGGAGACGTAAAGATAGACGTTGCGCCGGTCTTTGCCCTTGCCGGGGACAAGGGTCAGGGTGTGCGAACCGCAGTTGGTCTCGACCGCCTTGACGTACTTCGGATTCTTCTTGTCGCTGATATCGAAGATCCGGACGCCCTCCCATGACTCCTTGATCGACGCGCTCTGTGAGGTGCTGCTGCAGGAGTCGTTGTTCCGGGAGGAGTCGACCGCGGTGAACAGCAGATCGCCGTAGACCGAAACGTCCATCTGGGAGCCGGGGCAGACGACGCTGCTGACGAGCGCGGTTTTCTTCGGCTTCCTGATGTCGTAGATCGAGAAGCCGCCGTAGTTGCCGACGTAGGCGTAGTCACCCTGGAAGGCCATGTCGGTGTTGATCGTTCCCTCCAGCCCGGGAGGCTTGGGAACGTTGGTCACGTGCGAGACGTTCGGGCTGGTGACGACCGTACCGGGCGGCGGGATGTCGGCGGCCTGGGCGGGCACCGTCGACGTCAGCATCGCGGCGACTGCCGCCGCCGCCGATGCCCGGCCGATCCTGCGGAGAGCGAGCACCCGGAACCTCCATTACAGAGCGGACACAAATTCCCGATAAATGAGAAAATTGTCCGCCTTGACAGCTAGATAAACTAGATGTCAATTTGTAAGAATAAAGCGTCTTTTAACGTCTTTGCTCTTACACGTTGGAAGACGAGGTGTCCCACTCCCCGGGCGGTGAGGAAGAAATCCTCACCGCCTTTGCCAGGGTGATCAGTCGTCGTGGTCGCCGTGACCGTTGTCACGGTAGGAGGCTTGGGTCTGCGCGTTCAGAATGTCGAACTTGACGCTCTTAGCCTGGTTCGTACGTGGATCGTTGATCTCCAGGATGTCGAGGCCCAGGTTGAAGTCGCTGCCGTAGATGTGGCCGTTGTAGTAGTAAGCGGACCAGAACCCGCCGTCCAGCGGAGGGGCGGTGTTGTCGGGACCGCGCTCGAAGAAGGCGATCTCCTGCGGGTGGGCGGAGTCGGTGAAGTCCACGACCGAGATGCCGCCCTGGTACCAGGCCTGGACCATGATGTCGCGGCCCTTGACCGGGATCAGCGAGCCGTTGTGCGCGACACAGTTCTCGGTGTCGGCCTGGTGACGCGGGATCTTGAAGTAGCCCTTGAAGGTGAGCTGGCTTCCGGCGATGTCGTAGTAGGCGTCGGCGCCGCGGTTCGGGCCGATCGCCTCGTTGCAGGTGGCCCTGCCGCCGCCGCCGAGCTCGTCGGTGAAGATGACCTTGGTGCCGTCGTTGTTGAACGTCGCCGAGTGCCAGAACGCGAAGTTCTCGTCGTCCCGGGCCGTGGCGGTGACCTTGGGGTTCACCGGGTCGGAGATGTCCATCAGGACACCCTCGCCCATGCAGGCCCCGGCCGCGATGTCCTTCTCCGGGTAGGCGGTGATGTCGTGGCAGCCGGTCGTCGCGGACGTGCGGTAGGGGTAGTCCTGGTTCGGCTCACCCGGGTTGCCCCCGTCGGGGAAGAGGACCGGGGTGTTGACGACCGCCGCGGCCGCCGGGTCGCCCAGCGGCACCTTGATGATCGAGATCTTGTCGTGCGGCGGCTGGCAGTCGGGGAAGCTCGCCGAAGGGCTGTAGGAGGAGACGTAGACGTAGACGTTCTGCTGGTCCTGCCCCTTGCCGGGGACGAGGGTCAGGGTGTGCGAACCGCAGTTGGTCTCGACCGCCTTGACGTACTTCGGATTCTTCTTGTCGCTGACGTCGAAGATCCGGATGCCCTCCCAGGATTCCTTGATCGACGCGCTCTGTGAGGTGCTGCTGCAGGAGTCATTGTTCCGGGAGGAGTCGACCGCGCCGAAGAGCAGGTTGCCGTAGACCGCCATGTCCATCTGGCCGCCGGGACAGACCACGGAACTGACGAGCGCGGCGCTCTTCGGCTTCCTGATGTCGTAGACCGAGAAGCCGCTGTAGTTGCCGACGTAGGCGTAGTCGCCCTGGAAGGCCATGTCGGTGTGGATGTCCGCCAGCGCCGCCGGCTTGGGGATGTTGAGGACGTGCTTGATGTTCGGGCTCATGACGATCTCGCCAGGTGCCGGGATGTCGGCGGCCTGGGCGGGCACCGTGGACAGCGCCATCGTCACCGCAACCCCGGCCATGACCAGGAATCGGCCGGTCAGGCCCCTCCTGAGGGGGTTAAACACTCGTGAACCTCCTTGCCATATGCACCCATAAAGGCCACATAAATGACTGAATCGTTCATCCTGAGTGGCCGGTCAGGCAAGCCGTCACTGTGTCAGGAACTGTTTCCGACTTGCTGCCTTTACCCGCTTACTCGACGGAGTTAGGGTTTTTGGTCACGTCAGATTCGGAGAAGGAGGCCGGGTGCGCGTCGCGCTCGTCGTTGTGGCCACCATCCTGTTCCTCAGCGCGTGCAGCACCGAAACGGCGCCGCCCTCGGCTCAGTCGACCGCCCCGGTCATCGCACCCGGCCGGCCGGGTGAGGTGGCCAAGACGATCAGCCCGAGCGAGGCCGCCACGATCGTGCCCTCACCCACCGCCAACGCGGCGGACGTGAAATACGTCCAGGACATGATCGTCCACCACCGGCAGGCCCTCGACATGGCGGTCCTGGCTCCGTCACGAGCCGACTCCGGCAAGCTGAAGGGCCTGGCGGCACGCATCAAAGACGCCCAAGGGCCGGAAATCCAGTACATGACCGCCTGGCTGCAGCAGCAGGGCCTGCAGGCGCCGGACCACCACACCGGCCACACGAACATGCCGGGCATGGCCACGCCCGAGCAGATGGAGGCGCTCAGGGCCGCCTCGGGCAAGGACTTCGACCGGCTCTTCCTCACGCTGATGATCGCCCATCATCGGGGGGCGCTGACGATGTCCGAGCAGGTTCTGGTCAGCGGCTCTCACATAAAGGTCGAGGAGCTGGCCAACGACGTCAGCGTCACGCAGAGCGGCGAGATCCGCAGGATGCTGGAGATGCAGGCGGCGCTATGAGCCGAGCCGCCACGAGTGGAGATACTTCTCCTGCTCGGAGGTCAGGCTGTCCACCTCGATCCCGGCGGCGGCCAGCTTGAGCCGGGCCACCTCCACATCGACCTCCTGCGGCACGTCGTAGACGCCCGGGGTCAGCCGTGCCCGCTCACGGGACAGCCACGCGACCGCGAGAGCCTGCGCGGAGAAGGACATGTCCATGACCGCGGCCGGATGCCCCTCACCCGCCGACAGGTTCACCAGACGGCCCTCGGCGAGCAGCAGGATCCTGCGGCCGTCGGCGAGGACGTACTCGTCGGTGTTGGGGCGCACCCCGGGATGCACGGACTCGGCCAGCTCGTCCAGGGCCCGGACGTCGATCTCGACGTCGAAGTGGCCGGCGTTGGCCAGGATCGCGCCGTCCTTCATCACCGCCAGGTGCTCGCCCGTGATCACGTCGCGGTTGCCGGTGACCGTGATGAACACGTCTCCCGCCCGTGCGGCCCTCGTCATCGGCTGCACGTCGTAGCCCTGCATCGAGGCGTCCAGCGCCTTGACCGGGTCGATCTCGGTGACCATCACCCGGGCTCCCAGGCCCCTGGCTCGCTCGGCCACGCCCCTTCCGCAGTAACCGAACCCGGCGACCACCACGGTCTTGCCCGCGAGCAGGGTGTTGGTGGCGCGCATGATGCCGTCGAGGGTGGACTGGCCGGTGCCGTAGCGGTTGTCGAACATCCGCTTGGTCCGGGTGTCGTTGACCGCCACCACCGGGAACCTCAGGGCCTGCTCGGCGGCCATCTGCCGAAGCCGGATGATCCCGGTCGTGGTCTCCTCGCAGCCCCCCGAGACCCCCTCCAGCAGCTCGGTCCGCTCGGTGTGCAGGATGTTGACCAGATCGCAGCCGTCGTCGAGGACGATGTCCGGGCCGATGTCGAGCGCCCGGTGGATGTGACGGTAGTAGGTCTCCCTGTCCACCCCGGCCCGCGCGTGCACGCCGATCCCGTAACCGCTCAGCGCCGCGGCGACGTCGTCCTGCGTGGACAGCGGGTTCGAGGCGGCCAGCGCGATCTCGGCCCCGCCCGCCCTCAGCGCGCCCATGAGCACCGCGGTCTCGGCGGTCACGTGCAGGCACGCGGCGATCCGCAGCCCGTCGAGAGGCCGCTCGGCCGCGAACCGTTCCCCGATGGCGGTGAGGACCGGCATCGACCGCGCCGCCCACCCGATCCGCCGCTCTCCGGCGGCCATCAGCTCGCTGTCCACGGTTGTCTCCCCGGATTGCCCGAAGGGCCCCCGCAACTCTGCGAGGGCCCCGGTGGGACGGTCGATCAGTAAACGGTCGATCAGTAACGGTAGTGGTCGGGCTTGTAGGGGCCCTCGATGTCCACGCCGATGTATTCCGCCTGAGCCTTGGTGAGCTTGGTGAGCTTCACGCCGAGGGCGTCGAGGTGGAGGCGGGCGACCTTCTCGTCCAGGTGCTTGGGCAGCACGTAGACGCCGACCGGGTACTCCTCGGTCTTGGTGAACAGCTCGATCTGGGCGATCACCTGGTTGGTGAAGGAGTTGGACATGACGAAGGAGGGGTGGCCGGTGGCGCAGCCCAGGTTCATCAGGCGGCCCTCGGCGAGCACGAGGACGGCGTGGCCGTCGGGGAAGGTCCAGGTGTGGACCTGCGGCTTGATCTCGGTCTTGACGATGCCGGGGATCTTCGCCAGGCCGGCCATGTCGATCTCGTTGTCGAAGTGACCGATGTTGGACACGATGGCGTTGTGCTTCATCTTCGCCATGTGGTCGGCGGTGATGATGTCGAAGTTGCCGGTCGTGGTGACGAAGATGTCGGCGATGCCGACGACCTCGTCCAGCGTGGTGACCTGGAAGCCGTCCATGGCCGCCTGGAGGGCGCAGATCGGGTCGATCTCGGTGACGATGACGCGGGCGCCCTGGCCCCTGAGCGCGTCGGCGCAGCCCTTGCCGACGTCGCCGTAACCGGCCACGACCGCGACCTTGCCGCCGATCAGCACGTCGGTGGCGCGGTTGAGGCCGTCGAGGACCGAGTGGCGGCAGCCGTACTTGTTGTCGAACTTCGACTTGGTCACCGAGTCGTTGACGTTGATCGCCGGGAAGAGCAGCGTGCCGGCCTTGAACATCTCGTAGAGGCGGTGGACACCGGTGGTCGTCTCCTCGGTGACACCCTTGATCTGCGAGGCGATCGCGGTCCACTTGTTCTCGGAGGTGACCGTACGGCGGAGCAGATCAAGGATGATCTTCCACTCCTCCGGGTCGTTCTCGTCGGCGCTGGGGACGGCACCGGCCTTCTCGTACTCGGCGCCCTTGTGGACGAGCAGGGTGGCGTCGCCGCCGTCGTCGAGGATCATGTTGGGGCCGTCATCGCCGGGCCACGTCAGGGCCTGCTCGGTGCACCACCAGTACTCCTCCAGGGTCTCGCCCTTCCAGGCGAAGACCGGGACACCCTGGGGGTTGTCGACGGTGCCGTTCGGGCCGACGACGACGGCCGCGGCGGCGTGGTCCTGGGTGGAGAAGATGTTGCAGCTGACCCAGCGGACCTCGGCGCCGAGCGCGACCAGCGTCTCGATGAGCACGGCGGTCTGGATGGTCATGTGCAGCGAGCCCATGATCTTCGCGCCGGCCAGCGGCTTCGCCTCGGCGTACTCCTTGCGGACGGCCATCAGGCCCGGCATCTCGTGCTCGGCGAGCTGGATCTCCTTGCGGCCGAAGTCCGCAAGCGAAAGGTCGGCGACCTTGAAGTCCATCTGTTACCCCTCTGCTTGATGGTCGCGCTCGCCCTGCGGCCCTCGCTGGACTCGTGATCCCGCTTCGCTCTCGGACCTGGCTCGCCGCTCCACCGAAAAAGTCGACGATGTGAGTTTAGGTGGCCCGCGGGGCTCCTCGCACCTTCCGAACGGCTAACCTGACACAAGAATGTAAGGATCTGCGGAAGGGTCCGAGAATGCGGATCACCGAAGCCGCCAGACGGCTGGGAATGTCACCTCGCATGCTCCGCTACCGCGAGGCGCTCGGCCTGCTCCCACCCATCAGGAACCAGGGCGCCCACCGGCGGTTCGGTCCCGAGGAGCTCTCCGCCGTGGCCCAGGGCGTGGAGCTGGAGAAGCGGTTCGACATCTCCCCCGCCGAGCTGGCCTTCGCGCTGCGGGTGCTGAGCGAGCCCGCGGTGGCGCAGGCCGTACGAGATCTGGGGCTGCGGATCGGCCGCCTGCAGGCCCCGCGCCGGGCCCTGGACTTCGAGAAGGAGAAGGCTCTGCGCCTGCTCCAGGGGAGCACTCAGAGCCGCCCGCGGGATCGCTCCTAGGAGTGACGACGCCCCGCCCGAAGATCAGGAGAATTCAGGCCATGGATGTCACCACCAAGCTGATCCAAGCGGAGGAAAGGGTGGCCGCCTTCGATCTCAGGCGTGTCCTCGAATCACCGCTCACCAACCTCGCCGTCGCCGCCGCGCTCACGCTCCTCGCGCTCATGGAGCTCGTGGAGGCGAGGGATCTGGATCTTCTCACCCTGGCGGCCGCCCTGCTGGCCACCGCGCCACAGGCGATCCGCCGCTCCCAGCCATGGCTGGCCGCCGCGATGGTCTTCCTGGGGGCCGCCGGACTGATGCTGGGGATGAGGCAGGCGTCCATCGCGGCCGGTATTTCGATCCTGCTCTCCTCCTACACGATCCTGCGTCGGCTCAGCCGCAAAGCCGCCTGGGCTCTGGTGGTGGTCATCGGTGTGCTCACCGTCGCCGGGGTCGCCGCGGTCGCCGCGCTGGCCTGGTATCACTACCGCGAATTCGGCCTGTATCCCCGCAGCCAGCAGGTCATCCTGATAGGCGCCCTGCTGGGCGTGATCCTGGCGATGGCACTCCTGGCGGACGTACGGCGCAGCCGTACGGAGATCAAGGAGGCGCGCGCCGACAACCTGGAGACCCTGCGGGAACAGGCCGCGATGGCCGAGCGGGCCAGGATCGCGCGGGAGATGCACGACATCGTGGCCCACTCGATCTCGATGGTCGCCGTCCAGGCCGAGACCGCGCCCTACACGCTCGGCGACCTCGACGACCGGGTCAAACAGGAGTTCGCCGAGATCGCCGCCTCCGCCCGCGGCACGCTCACCGAGATGCGCCGCCTGCTCGGCGTGCTCCGCGCCGACATCGTCACCGCCCCGGAGACCGCGCCGCAACCGGGGCTGGCGCGGCTCGGCGAACTGATCGAGCAGCACGACGGCCAGGTGGACCTGGACGTGATCGGGGAAGAGGTGCCCGTGCCGCAGGCCGTCGACGTCTCGGCCTACCGGATCGTCCAGGAGGCGCTGACCAACGCCCGCGTCCACGCGCCGGGCGCCCGTGTCTCGATCGAACTCGCCTACCGCCCCTCCCTGCTGGTGCTGCGGATCACCGACAACGGCCCCGGCCCCTCCGGGAAAACCTCCAGCGGGCACGGCCTGGTCGGCATGCGCGAGCGCGCCCTGGCCCTTGGCGGCTGGTTCGAGGCGGGCCCCGGCCCCTCCGGCGGCTTCCTCATCCAGGCGGGTCTCCCACTGGAATGACCACTCCCGACCGTCACCGGCCCGCCCAGGGCACGACACCCCCGGGCGATCGTCCCGGCACGACGCCTCCGGACGACCGGATCCGCGTGCTGGTCGCCGACGACCAGCCGGTCGTGCTGCGGGGTTTCGCGGCCGTGCTCAGGGCCCAACCCGACCTCACCGTCGTGGGCACCGCCTCCGACGGCGCGCAGGCCGTACGGCTGGCCCGGGAGGCCCACCCGGACGTCGCGCTTCTCGACATCCGGATGCCGGAGATGAACGGGATCGAGGCGGCCCGCCGGATCCTGGAGACCGAGGCCACCAAGATCATCATGATCACCACGTTCGACCTGGACGACTACGTGTACGACGCGCTCACCGCGGGGGCGAGCGGGTTCCTGCTCAAGGACGTCCGGGCGAACGACCTGGCCGAGGCGGTCCGGACGGTGGCACGCGGAGACGCGCTGCTCGCCCCGAAGGTCACCAGGCGGCTCGTCGCCGAATTCGCCCGGCAGCGACGGCCCGCCCCGGCGGGCAGCCCGCTGACACCACGGGAGACGGAGGTGCTGCGGCTGGTGGCCAGAGGGCTGTCCAACGCCGAGATCGCGGCCGCCCTCGTGGTCACCGAGCACACCGTCAAGACCCACGTGGCCCGGCTCCTGGCCAAGCTCGGCCTGCGCGACCGCACCCAGGCCGTCATCCACGCCTACGAGTCAGGCCTGGTCGTCCCCCACTCCTGACCCCCTCCCGGCCATCGAAGAACCAAAAGCCCGGGCGGTTCACGGTTCCACTCAGCGGAGGGAGAGCTCTCCGCGTTATGGGACTTAAGACGTAAATGAGCGGTTCCGAAGTACGGCACCGCCGGGAGAGCTGAGCTGCGCCCGGCGGACCGCTTCCACCTACCCGTGGGGCGGGCACTTCGGTTGAGCGGCTGTTGCCCGCCCCACCCTTGACCAGGTTGACCAGGTCCGCGATAGCCAAGAAACCCCTCACAGAAACGAGACGAAGGCATCCAGGATCGGAGCGAGCGGATATCGCCCAGACACGACAGCCCTTCGGTCTTCTCCCTCTCACGAAGAGGTGGTCAAAAAACGAGCCCCGACAGGAGGACCGGGGACACGCCGCCGCAAACACCCTGAACAGCGGCAACCTCCAGATAATCGCGGACCGGCTGCACGTCGTCGACCGTGGCTTCACCGCGATCGGCGCATCATGGGTCGACGCCGTCATGCTCACCCCGCGCTGAGCAGCGATCAGATCATCAGGAAACGCGTAGCCATGGTCTCCCCAGGGCGTTGCACGCACCGGATAGTCCTACAAGGAGTCAACTGAGGACTCGATGACGCCCCGTTCTCCCGAAGGGAAGTGCGTTACCCGCCCTTTGCCCCGGATGTCCTATGGCTGCATACGTCAGGCGAGGACGCCGCTGCGAGCGGCAAGACCACGCAGCTCAGGCGTGGTGCGCCCGGACACCAGTAGGCCGGATATGAGAGACTTCACCGCCGGACGCGCATGCGTTTCCTCAGGGGCGTAATGCTCGGCGGTCAGGAGTGCGCGCACGCATTCGTCGCGACGGCCCAACTGCCCAGCCGACATCACCCCCGCCGGCGCCGTAATCGGCTTGCGCGAGCCCGTCCGGCTGCGCGCCGCTGCGGTGACGGCCGACGACATCCGCGCGGTGACCGCTTTGCTGATCGCCGCTCTGGTCGCCGAGGGCACCTCTACGATCCGGGGGATGTACCACCTCCGGCGCGGCTACGGCCATCTGATCGCCAACCTCGCCACGCTGGGAGCCGACATCACCACCACCTCGGAGGCCTCCTGATGCCCGCCGTACCGTTCACCGCCGATGACACCGACCGCCTTCGGGAAACCCTCGCCGAGGTGGTCGCCGATGGCGCTACCCCCGGCGGAGTTGTCATCTGCGGCACCGTCGACGGCGAAAAGCATGTCCTGACGGCGGGCACCGTCGCGCCTGAACTCGGCGACGTGCCACCCACCGAGCGCACTGTCTACGACATCGCCTCGCTGACCAAGGTTGTCGCCACCTGGCCGCTCATCGGCCAAGTCCTCGACACGGGGCTGGGCGATCTCGACGCACCTGTCCGCGACATGCTGCCTGCGATGAACGGCGAGACTCCCAGCGGGGAGGCGACCCTCCGCCAGCTTCTCACGCACACCTCCGGGCTGCGTGCCTCCACACGCCTGGATCATTACCGTGGCGCGTCCGCGCCGCTGTACGAACTGCTGTGTCGCGAACCATTGGAAGACACGCCTGGGCGACACCGGTACATCAACCGCGGGTACATCCTTCTCGGCCTGGCTCTCGCCCACGTTCACGGTGCGCATCTAAACGATCTTGCCGACCAGTTCTGGCAGGGCGTTGGAATGCCCGCCACTGTCTACGGGCCCGTTGCCCGCAGCCGCCATGTCGCGCCGACCGAACAACACCTCACCGGCGCCCCGAGGATCTGGGGCACCGCACACGACGACAACGCCGCTCTTCTCGGCGGTGTCGCTGGACACGCAGGCGTCTTCTCCACACCCCATGACCTCGCGGCCTACGCCACCCACCTGCTTGATGCCTACACCCGCGACGACGCCATGGGCCAGTGGTTGCGAGCGAGCCTTGTCCCGCAGGCTGTGATCGAAACGGGCCTGGAGCGCGGCCTGTCGTGGATTCTCGCCGCCGGCGGCCGCGTCGCCTACCACCACGGGTTCACCGGCACCAGCCTCTACCTGGCCCCGGAGGCCGGTCGATACCTGGCGATCTGCACCAACTCCGTCTACTACGGCAACGCCCGCACCCGGATCGCTCCCTTGCGGGAGCTCGCGCTCAAGATGATTTCCGCCGCCTGGTGGTCGAAGGCACCCGATGAGTGAACTGCTGGTCGACCACACCACGCTGCGCCTCGGCGGCCCCGTTGATCGGCTGTTCCCTCACACCGACCGTTACCTGAAATGTGATCAAATGCGAGCACAGGTCAGGCAGCCGTGGCCTTGCGGCCACGGCGTTCCCCGGTTTCCCGGGGTTCCCGCTTCACTGCCGACAGCCCACCTTCGGCGGGTCTTACACCGGCTCCACGGGCGTTTCGCGTCTCCCCGCAACTCTGGGCGACGTCGGCCGCGAGCGCGGCCAGATTGCGTGCGGCGTTGACATCCCGGTCCAGGACCAGGCCGCAGGCCGCACAGGAGTAGGTGCGCTCCGACAGGGCGAGCTTGGCTTTCACCGCGCCACAGCCGGAACACGTCTTACTGGAGGGGAACCAGCGGTCGGCCACCACAAGCCTGCCGCCCCTCCAGGCGGTCTTGTAGGCGAGCTGCCTGCGGATCTCGGCCATGCCGACATCGGCGATCGCGCGGGCGAGCTTCCGGTTGGCGAGCATCCCGGACACGTGGAGGTCTTCGACCACGACCGTGCCGTAGGCGGCGACCAGACGGCTGGTGAGCTGGTGCAGCCCGTCGCGCCGCTGGGCGGCCACCCGGGCGTGGGCCCTGACGAGCGCGGCTTTGGTCGTGTGCCAGCAGGCCGAGGGCTGGCGCCTGCCGCCGTCCGGGGTGCGCGGCCCGACGCGGCGGGCGAGCCGCTTGTTCAACCGGCGCAACCGGCGCAGCGCCGCGCGGTGGTGGTTGGGGTTGTCGATGACCTCGCCGGTGGACAGCACCGCCAGCGCCCTCACCCCGAGGTCCACCCCGACCACCGCGTCCGGGCGGGCCGGGGCGCGGTCGGCGCGGTCGATCTGGCAGGTGAACGCCACGAACCAGCGCCCGCCCTCGTTTCGGATGGTGGCCGACAGGATCCGGCCGGTGCCGCGCTCCAGGTGCCGGGCCAGTTTGCGGGTGGACTCGCATGTCTTGATGGTGCCGAGCCGGGGCAGGGTGACATGACGCCGGTCGGCCTCGATGCGGATGACACCGGTGGTGAACCGGCACGACAGGGTGGTGCGGTGCTTGGCCTTGAACCGGGGAAACCCCACAGGTTTGCCTTTTCGCTCGCCCCTGCGGGAGGCCGACCAGTTCTTCAGTGCCCGGGCCAGGCCGTCCAGGCCGCTGCTGTAGGCCTCCTTGGAGTTGTCCGCCCACCACGGCGCGACCGCGCCCTTGGCGGCGTTCCATGTTCGGCGCAGGCCGTACAGCGACCAGGGCGCCTCGGTCAGCAGTTCCTCGGGCATCCCGTAGGTCTTCTCCGCCTCCCGCTGGTCCAGGGCGGCCCTGACGCGGGCCAGCCCCCAGTTGAACGCGAACCGCGCCGCGCCGCAGTGCGAGGCCAGCGCGGCGGCCTGTGCGGGGGTGGGGTCGAGGGCGTAGCGGTAGGCCTGGACGACCTTCACGAGGTCTCGCGATCAGCGGCCTTGGCGGCGGTGAGGGCCCGCAGCGCCCGGTTGCGCGCCCCGCGCCGCCCGTACAGGCGCGCGCACATCGACGTCAGCACCTCGATCATGTCGCGCGCCAGGTCGTCGGTGGTCTCGCCGGGGTCGGCCACGACCAGGCGGCGGCCTTGGGCGGCCAGCGCCGCCTCGACGTAGGCGACGCCGAACCTGGCCAGCCGGTCGCGGTGCTCCACGACGATGACCGGGATGGACGCGTCCGACAGCAGCCGCATCAGCTTGGGCCGTCGCTCATTCGGCCCGGAGCCGATCTCGGTCACCGACGCCACCACGGCCAGTCCGGCGCTGGTGGCGAAAGAGGTCAGGTGGGCAATCTGCCGGTCCAGGTCGGCGCGCTGATCGTGGGAGGACACCCGCGCGTACAGCGCGGCCCCGCCCGGGCTTTCGGCGGCCGGGCCGTCCACGACGATCGTGCCGGTGGGCAGACGGCGGGCCGGGACGGGCATTTTGCCTTCCCGGAACCACCGGTAAGCGGTCTGCGGGTGAATGCCCTGCGACCGCGCCCACTCAGCAAGCTTCACGCATCTATTGAAACATGCGTTCGCTTACGTTCGCTCACGTTTTAGTGAACAGTTCCGACCCCGCCGCTTGGCCGGATCTCGTGCACGCCGTCCCCCGTGACCCTGTGGTGCCGTTCGTCCTCGGCGGAGGCAGCAATACCCTCGCCGACGACGCGGGGTACCCCGGACCGGTGATCCGCATGGCAACTCGCGGCATCACCGCCCGCCCGCTCGGCGACGACACCGTGGAAGTCGCCGCCCAGGCCGGCGAACCGCTGTCGGCCCTTGTCACCTTCACCGTCAGCGAGGGCCTATCCGGCATCGAGTACCTCGCCGGTATCCCGGGCACCGCCGGTGCTGCTCCGGTGCAGAACACCGGCGCCTACGGCCAGCAGATATCCGACGCCCTCACCCGCCTCACTGTCTACGACTGGAGCCGCCGGCAGCTCGTCACGTTCCACCCCGAAACATGCGGCTTCGGCTATCGCACCAGCATCTTTAAGACTCACCCGGGCCGATGGACGATCCTTGAGATCGCTCTACGCCTCACCCGCAGCACCTACGCCGCCCCCATCACCTACCAGCACCTCGCCCACGCACTCAATGTCCCCCTCGGTGCCCGGCCCCCACTCGCCGAAGCGGCTCAGGGCGTCCTGACCGACCGCTGCCAGCGTGGCCTGGCCCTACCGGAGGACGGCCCAGACGCCCGCCAGGTGGGATCAGTCTTCCTCAACCCGCCCATCACCACGGCCCAAGCCAACGCGGTCCGCGCGGCGGGCGGCATGGTCTACCACGACGACCACGGCATTCCGCGAACCAGCGCCGGATGGTTACTCCAACTGCTCGGATACCACCCCGACCGCCAGCTCGCACCAGGCATATCCTGCTCAACCCGCCGGACCCTCACCCTCACCGCCCACGACGGTGCCACCGCTGTTTCCTTCAACACGGTCATGCGGAAGTTGACCCGTGACGTCTTCGAAACGACGGGCATTCGGCTGCACCCGGAGCCCGTACGGCTTGTCGCAAGGAGCATGTCCGATGAGGTGCGGGTGACCATGAACCAAGCAACCGCATGCCGTAAAGGCCCCGACGGGCTGCACTTCCCTCATTAGGCCCACCCAGCTGTCGCTGCGATCCGGGCGTGCGGCAGCCGGGTACGAACGGGTGGCCCGCTGAGTTTGGAGGGTCGACCAACCCGTGCATCGTCCAGCGCGCCTCCACCTGAGAACCTGCCGAGGCATCCCGCATGAGATGGCGCACAGGGTCAACTGGTCTTGCGAGGGAAGCCGCGGATGGCGTTGCCCGCCCGCTCGGCGATCGATGCCAGGTGCTCGGCCAGGAGCGGCGGGTCGAGCAGGGTGTAGTCCATGGGCAGCAGGGTCAGGCGGTAGGCCAGATAGTGGGGTGTGTCGGGGTGGGTGCGCAGTCGGCAGGTGTGCTCGTCGACGGGTTCCAGCTCGCCCTGCCAGGCAGGGACCTGCTCGGCGGCCCGCTCGATCGGCGCGTGCAGGAGCACCGTGGCCCGGATGGAGCCCGCCGCGATCGCCTGCTTCACCCAGGTGAGAGCGTCGACGCCGCCGGGTGGCTCGCGGACGGGCATGTGGACACCGGTGCGCTGGACGTCGGTGAGGCGGTCCAGGCGGAAGGAACGCCAGGCGGAGCGCTCAGCGTCGAAGGCGACCAGATACCACAGCCGCCCCGAAGCCACCAGCCGGTGCGGCTCCACCAGGCGGCGGCTGGTCTGACCGTTGGCCGTGGTGTAGACGAAACGGACCCTCTCGTGGATGACGCAGGCAGCCGCGAGCGCGGCCAAGACCTCGGCGTCGGTGGTGGGCCCCGGGGTGGGCGGCAGAATGACAGTCGCGCGTGAGAGCGAGGCCACCCGGCGGCGCAGCCGTTGCGGCAGGACCTGTTCCAGCTTGGCCAGGGCGCGCAGCGAGGCCTCCTCCACCCCTGCGACAGCCGCGGTGACGGCGGTGCGCAACCCGATGGCGATGGCGACGGCCTCCTCGTCGTCCAGCAGCAGCGGTGGCATGGCCGTACCGGCGGTGAGGCGGTAGCCGCCGATGTTGCCCTGGGTGGCGTGCACGGGGTAGCCGAGTTCGCGCAGCCGGTCGATGTCGCGGCGGATGGTGCGGGTGGTGACGCCGAGCCGGTCCGCCAGTTCGGTGCCGGGCCACTCTTTCGGGGTCTGCAGCAGGGACAGCAGTTGCAGCAGTCGTCCAGATGGATCGCGCATGGCTTCACTCTGCCGCACTGTTAGGACATTCACTGACCTATTAGGGGTCTACTGTTCAGTCATCAAGCGAACGGCCAGGGAGAACACCATGTTGCGCGGAATGACCACCATCAGCTACTGGACCGACGACCACGCGGAGGCCGTCCGTTGGTACACCGAACTGCTGGGCATGAGCCCCTACTTCGAGCGGCCCGGATACGCCGAGTTCCGCGTCGGTGACTTCCAGCACGAGCTGGGCCTGATCGACAGCCGTTACGCCCCCGAGGGCGCGGCGAGCGGCCCGGCGGGCGTGATCGTGTACTGGCACGTCGACGACGTGGCGGCCGCGGTGGAGCGGCTCGTCTCGATGGGCGCGAAGGTGTATGACCCGCTCACCGAGCGCGGCCCCGGGTTCGTGACCGCCTCGGTGGTCGATCCCTTCGGCAACATCCTGGGCGTCATGTACAACGCTCACTACCTGAAGGTCGTGGAGTCGGCCCGATGAGCGCAAAGGAGGCGGTCCTCACCTTCCAGGACGCCGCCCAGCCGCGCATGCGTCACAGTCCCAGGGAGGAAAGCTCCGCCCTGGTCTTGACGCCCAGCTTGGGATACGCCTTGTACAGGTGGTAGCCGATGGTGCGCGGGCTCACGAACAGCCGCTCGGCGATCTCCCGGTTGCTCAGTCCGGTGGCTGCCAGCCGCACGCTCTGGAGTTCCTGTGGCGTGAGCCGGTCAGCGAGGTCGGTCGCGTGGTCGCGCACCAGGCGGGTCTCCCCCGTGGCGCGCAGTTCGCTGCGGGCGCGCTCGGCCCAGGGCCGCGCGCCAAGCCGCTCGAACGTCTCGGCGGCGGCGCGCAGGTGTCTGCGCGCGTCACTGGTCCGCCGGTCCCGCCGCAGCCGCTCGCCGTACAGCAACTCCGTCCGCGCCTGGTCGAAGGGATAAGTCCGGATCTGTACGGCTTGCGCGAATGTGTCGACGTCGTCGGCGAGCAGTGCCTGGCAGCGCAGCGCGATGGCCGCGGCCCACGGCTGCCCGACCCGATCGGCCCACGCCGTGAACAGCCGCACCGCGGAAGCGGCGTGTCGCTGCCGCCCCAGCCGCACCGCGGCCTCGACCAGGATCGGCAGGTGGCCTATGACGCCCATGGGGCGCGATCCGGACACCACCGCCTCCATCCGGTCCAGGGCCGCCTCGTAACGTCCCAGGCCCAGGTCGAGCAGGCTCAGCGAGACGGCCGCGTGCACCGCGCTCGGGGCCAGGTCTCGCTCGATCGCCTCGGCCGTCAACTCGCGGCAGTGTTCCTCGTCGCCTTCGATGGCGGCCAGCTCGGCCAGGGTCGCCGACAGCTCAATGCGCGGCATGCGCTGGCAGGTGTCGGCGGCGATCTGCAGCCCATCGGCCAGAGTGGCGCGCGCGTCGGCGTAGCGACCGGTGAAGAGCAGGGTCCGCGCCAGGATCGTCTGTACGGCCGGCAGCACGCCGAGCGCGCCCTGCGCCCTGCACTCCCGCTCCAGGCTCCCGGCCAGGCGCATCGCGCCCTCGATGTCGCCGATGACGAGGTGTAACCGGGCGAACAGCAGGCGATCCTGCACATCGGACTGCGGCGGCCGGGCCAGCAGCTCCTTCAGCGTCTCGATGCCGCCGTCATCCAGCCGGTTGGTGGCAAGCGCCGCCATGGCCAGCCGGTGCACGTCCGACCCCTCCGCCACGCAGGCGGCGATTCGGTTGAGCGCCTCGAAGTCGTTGGCACGCCAGGCCGCCCGCGCGGCGCTGCGCAGCAGGGGCGGCAGCTCCGCCGGTGTGACGGCTGCGGCCGACTCGAAGAGCAGCACATGCGCTTCCTCCGTCCGCCCGAGCCCGTCGGCGATGACTGCCCTGAGCGCGGCCGCCTCGGCCGAGTTCCCGGCCTGCTTGATCAGGTGGCCGGCCCGCTCGAACTGACCCGCGTCGGCGGCCGCGCGCGCCGCGGCGAGCCGTCGGCGCTCACGCTCGCCCGGGTCCGAGGTGAGAGCGGCGGCACGTTCGTAGGCGGCGGCCACGGCCGCGTACCCGCCACGCTCTCTGGCCCGCTGTGCCGTGCTCTCCAACGCTGCGGCGACCTGCTCGTCGGGGCCCGTCGCCGCAGCTGCCAGGTGCCAGGCACGCCGGTCGCCGTCCAGGATCTCCGCGAGCGCGCGGTGCGCCTCGATCCTGCGGCTCGCCGTGGCCCCTTGGTAGGCGGCGCTCCTCATCAGCGGGTGGCCGAAGACCAGTCGATCGCCTTCGACCCGCAGCAACCCGGCGGCCTCCGCCGGATCCAGGTCGGGTAGCCCCGCGCCCAACCGCTCGGCGGCCCGCAGGACGGTGGCCGGCTCGCCGGTGTCGTCGGTCGCCGCGACCAGCAGCACGGTCCGCGTCGCCGCCGGCAGCGCGCGGATCCTGTCGTCGAAGGTCTGCAGAATCCTGTTCTGCACGGGCACGAGCCCCATCGAGAGCATGCCGGTGCCCTGCTCACGGCGCGCTTCGGCCAGCACCCGCAACGCCAGCGGGTTGCCGTGCGCCTCGACCAGCACCTCCTCCCGCACGTGCGGCGCCAGGTCACCGACCAGCGCGTTCGCCGCCTCGTCGGCCAGGCCGCCCAGGCGCAGCTCGGGCAGCCCGGTCGCGGGGAAGTCCGGCGCGTGCGGCAGGCGGACCGCGAACATCATCACCACGCCCTCGGCCCGCAGCCGCCGCGCGGCGAACAGCAGGGCGTCGGCCGAAGCGGTGTCCAGCCACTGTGCGTCGTCGACCAGGCACAGTAGCGGGGCCTCCTCGGCCAGCAGGCCGAGCACCGCCAGGCCGATCAAGAATGTGTCGCCGTCGGCCTCCCCCAGCCCCAGCGCGCCCCTGAGCGCGTCGGCCTGCCGTACCGGGAGATCGTCGAGGCGGTCGAGGAGGCCGCCGACGAGCATGCTGAGCCCGGCGTAGGGCAGCTCGCTCTCCGCCTCGACACCGGTCGTCCGCAGCACTCGCATGTCGTCCGCCCGGCTCGCGGTGTAGTCGAGCAGCGCGGTCTTGCCGATGCCCGCCTCACCGCGGACGACCAGCGCTCCGCTCGTGCCCTGGCGAGCGGCGGCGAGCAGGGCGTCGATCGTCCCCGTCTCCTTCGCCCGCCCCCGCAACATGTCTCAAAGGCTACCCCCAATGATCAGCGGCCCATTCGCGGTAAGTCCTGGCCGGGCGTCCGGTGAGTTCCTCGACGGCGCCGGTGACCGGCTCGGGCTCCGGGACCCCGCTCGCCATCTTGCTGACCAGCCCTGCGGCCAGTTCGGGTCCGAAGATGGCCTCATACTGCTGCCTGACCTCCTCCAAAGACGCCTCCTGGAAGCGCACCTCACGCCCGATCACCTCGGAGATGGCGGCCACCCGCTCGGGCGCGGTCAGCGCCTGCGGCCCGGTCAGCACATAGGTCGCCCCTTCGTGCCCGTCGCCGGTCAGCACGCGCACGCCTGCCGCCGCCACGTCGGCCTCGTGGGTGTGGGACCGCGCCCACTCGGCGAACGGCTCGCGCACAACGCTGTCGCGCCGGATGCCTTCCGCCCACTTGAGGTCGTTGGCCGCCAGCCCGGTGATCCGCAGGAAGGTCCAGTCGGCGCCGGACTCGCGGACCAGCCGCTCGATCTCGCCGTGGGAGGCGTTGATCGGATCGGCCTCTCCCGCCGCCACGGAGGAGAAGTACACGACGTGTTTGCCCGCCAGCCTCTTCACCGTCTCGGGTGCGGTGTGGTCGGCCTGGAGTGTCGGCCAGACGAGGAAGACCTTCTCCACGCCTTCCAGCGCCGCGTCCAGCGAGCCGGGCGCGGCCAGATCGCCTTCGACGACCTCGACCGGCAGCCGCGCCCGACCCGCGTCGCGGGTCAGCGCTCGCACCTCGGTCACTCCCGCTTCCACCAACTGCTTGACGACCTGACCACCCACCCGGCCCGTCGCCCCCGTCACCAGAATCATGAAATTTCCCCATAAAACGTCTCTTCGGACTGCGCGCCGGACAGCGTGCGCCCGTTGATCTTGAAGATCGGCACGCCTCTGATTCCAGACATTCGCACCTGCTCCAACTCCGCCCTGGTCTCCTCCACGCCGCCGTCGGTCCACGCCACCCCGACCTCCGCGACCAGCTTCCGCAACGTGTCGC
The DNA here is from genome assembly GCF_042898655.1 of Streptosporangium sp. NPDC000396. Classification (NCBI taxonomy): domain Bacteria; kingdom Bacillati; phylum Actinomycetota; class Actinomycetes; order Streptosporangiales; family Streptosporangiaceae; genus Streptosporangium; species Streptosporangium sp. NPDC000396. Next base: position 461 of record NZ_JBIAZA010000016.1, on the reverse strand, counting down.
TGTCGGCGAGGTTGAGCCCATCGGCGAAGTAGGCGCGGAACAGCCGGTCCACCATCGTCTCGGCCCGCCCCTGCGCGGCGGCAACCGTGATCAGCCGGTGAGCTTCGAACGTGTTGGCGAACAACGCCTTGCCGTAGTCGTAGACCGTCCCTTCCCGCGCTGCCAGCGCGGTCATGCGGGCGGTTGACTCCCCCACCGACGGACCGAAGACCCGCTTGTGCACCTCTTCGAGAGGCTCGGCCTGCGCCGGGTCGCTCGGCGCGTCGGGAGCGATCTGGAAGGGGTGGAAGACCACCTCCGCCTCGCCGCCCTCGGCACGCAACCGTGCCAGCGCCCTGCGCAACCGGTTCCATCCGAGGTAGGAGGCGGACCGCTTCCCGGCTGGCTGGGTCGCGGAGAAACTCGGCGGACAGCAGCTCCTGGTAGGCGCTGTGGGCGAAGGCGACCGCGGACGGCCCGGC